>JAGCVR010000166.1 GCA_017962285.1 Muribaculaceae bacterium
CTGAGTCCCTCGATGCGTTGTTTCATTGGGGAACCCGCCACGATGTGCAGCGTGCAACCGGCGATATCGAGCTGCGATTTTATCTTATGGTTGCGGGCGGAATCGCACCGCTGCACCAGCACCTGACGGTCGATGTAGAGCGGCTCGGTGAACAGATAGTGCTTGCGGTTCTCCTGAGTAACGGGGAACTGCGCCGCCACAATATCGAAATGCTTGTCCTTGAGCCCCTTGAGCGCCACACTGAGCGAGGTAACCGGATGGAACTTGAATTTCAGTCCGTGACGGGACGCCAGCAGGCGGAGTACGTCGTAGTTGAATCCTCCCATTGTGTCGGCATAGGAATAGAACGACAGTGGTGAATACTCAATCGCCACGTCCAGAGTGTCGCCACCGCTGTGCCGGAATACAGGTGCGGAAGAACTGCGAGGACAGTGGCGGAGGGTATTCATGGAGACCACCACAATCAGCAGAAGCACCAGATAAAGCCACATCTGCCTGTTCCTGACTGGTAAGTTTTTACGGTTCATGGACGCAAAAGTAATATAAATTTTATTAACATGAGCGGAAAAATAGAATTTTTCACTTAACTTTGCTGAACAAATGAGAAACCAGAAGAAAAGATATTGCGCAATCGCGACCATTGTTATTCTTGCCCTGACTGATCCTTTCACCCGAGAAGGCAAGAAAAAACACTAAATCGCGCCGTCGTTTTCGTGGACGATGGGCGACCCGCTGGGAGAGCACTACGATGCCGACATCGACACCACACACATCGACTATGCGCAGCGATTCACCACATGGAACCGGAGCGACGCCTGGGCTGCAACCGGCAACTACGGATCGGTGGGTCAGAACCAGATTTTCTTTGACCGCGAGATACTGAGCGAGTTCATCTTCGACGACTCGCAGATGGCTTGGCTGCCAAGCGTAGAAAATCATCAGTTCTTCAACACCCGCATCCCAATGACAATCGTGGGCTACAGCACCGGAGGTGGTCAGCAAGCCACCCAGGACCGCACATCGGCGTTGTTCTCGGGCAATATCGACCGCAAGTCGGCCGTGGGAGGCGCAATTGATTACATCTACTCCAAAGGCTCCTACAACGCACAGGCCGACAAGGATTTCTCATGGAAGCTGTTCGGCTCACACATGGGCGACCGCTACGAGTTCCAGGGTCTTTTCCAGAATTATAACTTCTTGAACAAGGAGAGCGGCGGTATCAACGACGACCGCTACATCACCAATCCCCCCGAAGTGCAGGGTGGTGAGACAAAAGTTGACAACAAATCGATTCCAGTCAGACTGAGCGAGGCTCACTCAAAACTCGTGGGCACACAACTCTATCTGAACAACCGCTACAAAGTGGGGTTCTACAAATATGAGCGCGACTCAATCACCGATACCATTGTGGGCAAGACCTATGTCCCGGTTACGAGTTTCATCTGGACTTTCGACTTCAAGAAACACAGCCACCGCTTCATCAACGGCAACGGCTACGAGGACACCACTTTCTTCAAGAACACCTATCTCACTCTGGGCGGAACCGACGAGAAAACGGAATACTGGCGTATGCGCAACACCATAGGGGTGTCGATGCTCGAAGGATTCCACAAGTGGGCGAAATTCGGACTTTCCGTTTATGCCACCCACGAACTCAAGAAATACAAGCAGATTCTGGACACGATAAGCGGCGCCGAAACTGTTGACGAGCGCCTCACCCCGATTCCGGTTGCCATCGCTCAGAATACCACATACAACGACATCAGCGTGGGCGGGCAGATAATAAAACAGCAAGGCTCGCTGCTTAATTACGAGGCAAGTGCCGAATTCGGGCTTACCGGCAGCATTAAGGGTGAGGTGGACATTGAAGGTGAAATCTCCACCAGATTCAAGTTGTGGAAAGACACTGTGACGCTGCGCGGATATGGTTATTTCATCAACACAGGTCCGTCGCTGTTTATGTATGAATATGTATCGAACCACTTTATTTGGGAGAAAGACCTTGAACTTGAGAAACGTTTCCGTGTGGGCGGCGAACTGACGGTGCCGTTTACGGGAACCAGAGTGAATGTGGGATACGAAACCATAAAGAATTACACATATTTCGGCGAGGACGCCACACCGGCGCAATGCAGTTCGCCAATTCATGTGCTGAGCCTCACCGCAGAGCAGAACTTCAGCTTCGGACCGTTCAACTGGGACAACAGGCTCACATATCAGACGTCAAGCAACGAGCAGGTGCTGTCGCTCCCAAAATTCGCCCTCTACAGCAACATGTATTTCTGCTTCTCCATAGCACGCGTCCTTCACGTCCAACTGGGCGTTGACTGCAATTACTACACATCCTACTATGCCCCAACCTACAACCCGGCGATGATGACATTCTACAATCAGCGCGAGGTGAAATGCGGAAACTTTGCCATGATGAACGTCTATGCCAACTTCCGAATGAAACGGGCACGGTTTTTCGTGTCGTATCAGCATGCCAACAAGGGTCTGTTCGGTGGGAAGAATTATTTCTCAATGCCCCACTACCCTCTCAATCCGGCACGATTCCAGCTTGGCGTGTGTGTGGATTTCGTGAACTGACAGAATCAGAACTGGGCGTAGATAAATGGAGTTATCTCTGCCGACGAAAACTCTATTACCAACTGAATCAGCCCCACGAAAATCAAGAATTTTATTATCCAGAACGATTCCACGAACCACTGCTTAACGTCTTGACAAAATGTCTGTGGCGTGAAGTGAAGCGCAAATACCAAGAGCATGAGGATGCACCATGTACTGCGTGCCGTGAGGAATGTGGCGATGCCCTGCCATGTGTCTCCACCCCTGAAAATGGTTGCGATAATGGAACACGCATCGGCAAACGAATCGGCGCGGAAGAAAATCCACAGAACTGTTACAAAGGTGAACGTGCAGAACCATGAGAACAGGTTCCAGACATGGTTCTTTGGGGAAATCCTGCCGAAAACAGGCATCATTGCCTTGTGGAAACAAAGTCCCAGTCCATGCCCCGCGCCCCACACGATGAATTTCCATGCTGCTCCGTGCCAAAGTCCGCCCACGAGCATCGTAATCATCAGATTAACGTAGCGACGCGTGTTTCCGCGCCTGTTACCGCCAAGCGGAATGTAAACGTAGTCGCACAGCCAGGTGGAAAGGGATATGTGCCATCTGTGCCAGAACTCGGTGATGCTGAGCGACTTGTACGGGAAATTGAAGTTCTCTCCAAGATCGAATCCCATAATGGCAGCCAGACCTATAGCCATGTCACTGTAGCCCGAGAAGTCGCAATATATCTGCATACTGTAGCCCAGCGCTCCCATAAGCGTCTCGAATGAGCCGTAATTCCCCACGTTGGAGAAAATCAGGTTGTTGTACTGAGCGATGTAATCCGCCACCACTGCCTTTTTGAACACGCCTATCATCAGCAGCCACAACCCGCCGTAAATCATCTCTTTCGACGGAGATTTCAGGTTCTCGACCTGAGGCAGGAAATGGGAGGCGCGGACAATGGGACCCGCAACGAGCGTGGGGAAGAACGAGAGGAAGAACAGATAAGTCAGATAATCCTCGCAGGGCGGGATTTTCCCTTTATAGACGTCCACCACATAACTTATCGTCCGGAAGGTATAGAACGAAA
>JAGCVR010000003.1 GCA_017962285.1 Muribaculaceae bacterium
CAATCGGGAAATGAGCCGAGTCGGCAAGGATGATGTTCCTGAGGTCTTCGTTCGGTATGTCGAACGACATGGAGCGAACGATATGAGGCTCGCCCACGGTAATGTCGTATTCAACTCGGGCTTTCCGGCGTGCAGTGTCAATACTAACTGTTGAGGTTACATTGTTTTTCAGGTGTCCGCGGTTGCTGATGGCCTGATGAAGCTGCCTGGTGCTCGCCTGTGTGAGAGTTGAGTCATATACAACAGGGCGTTCTCCGATTCTCTGAATCCACCGGTTGTACCATTTAGTGGAATCTTTTCCCGACATGTTGTAGATGCCGAGTTGGAGTTTCAATCCTCCCAGCACTTTATGGTTCTCCTGCTGACGGAGATAGGCATACAGGTCGTTTTTGGCAATGTCGGGATGCTGCTCGCCGTCGTTGAGGTTTATTTTAACCTTGTCGAGAAGGAAATGCCCTTGGGGAACGTGTTTGGTGCTGCTGCAGCCGCACAGCAATGCCACAATCATTGCCATGCAGAGTAGTTGAACCGTATTTCGTCTGGAACGTTGCATAAAACCACTACAAAGTTATGTCTTGCTCCACGAATCTCCAAAAAAACGTTGATTTTTTTCATTTTAATGGCATAATGTAACCACCCAATAACTCCATCGTTCCCTTCCTCGGGCGCGGCCCGATTACTTCCTGCGCACAGCGCATTACTTCATTCTTTAACTTCCACGAGCGTCAGCGAGTTCACTTCCCCTTTCACTTCCCCTTTCACTCCCTTTTCTTTTTAAAAAGATGTGAAATTTGGTTTTTTAACGAGAAATTGTTACTTTTGTAAAAATTTGGCTAATTATGGCATCTGGATTACGCGACACATTGGAACGGATAAGAAGCAAAAGCGCAGTGCTTTTGGAAAAGAACGATATCCTTAAGTCGGAGAAAGAGAGTCTCGAAATTCAGGTGAATGAATTGCAAGCCGAGATAGCTAAGCTGCGGAAAACCAACGAAGACCTTAAGCGCAGCTACGAATATCTGGCAATGGCAAGGACGGTGGTGCCCTCGCGTGAAGAAGCCGAGCGCTATCGTGCCATAATTGACAAATTAGTGCGGGACATTGACAAAAGCATCTCACAACTGAACGAATGATGCTATGGCAACAGAGAATAAAATAAAAATTTGGATACGCATAGCCAATCTCAAGCCGCTGGAACTTAGCGTAAATCCCAGCGATGAGCCGCTTTTCCGCAGGGCAGAAAAGAATGTGAACAGCCTGTGGAACCAGTGGATGACATCGTTTGGAGGCAACCGTTCGAGCGAAGAGGTGATGGCGATGGTGGCTTTTCAGTTCGCGCGTCTGTATCTTCAGTGTTACGAGGAGAATGTGGCGGTGAATGAAATGCTTACTTCATTTGAGCAGCGGCTCGATGAAATAGTGATAAAATCAAAAGAGTGAATGCAAGTCGGGGGTGATGAAGAGACACCCGTCTTCCTGTGGAGCAGCAAAGCGTCAGTCTCCCAAACACATTCATTGTTCTGAAAACGAAAACAGATTCCGCACTGCAATATCTTGCTTAGGGAAGCGTCATTGCAACCATTGCGATGGCGATGCCCGAAACAGGTATCGGAGTGCGTTTTATTATAAATTTAACTTTTTAATACAGAGAAATGGAATATATAGAAATTACAGTGGCTGCGGCACTTGCCCTGATAGTGGGCATAGTGGCGACGTTGGTCGTGACGCGCCGTAACGCCAAGTCTCGTGCCAACACCATTCTTGAGAAGGCACAACTCGAAGCCGAAGTGCTTAAGAACAATGAAGTGATTAAAGGAAAAGAAGAAGGTCTTGCCATTAAGAGCGAAGCCGAGAAGCAGGCTAACGCCCGTCTGGCAAAGGTGCAGTCGGGTGAAGCAAAACTGAAACAGCGCGAAATGCAGCTCAATCAGCTTCAAGGCGAACTCGCCCGTAAGAAGAATGAGACCGACAGCCTTAAAGTTACTCTCGACAATCAGCTCAATCTGCTTGAGGACCGCAAGAAAGAAGTGGATAAAATGGAGAAAAGCGTGCGCGACACGTTGGAGCATGTGAGCGGACTTTCTGCCGAAGAAGCAAAGGAAAAACTTGTGGAATCGCTCAAGGATGAAGCAAAGACTGCTGCGGCATCGTATGTGAATGACATTATGGACGATGCCAAGATGACGGCAAACAAAGAAGCAAAACGCATAATCGTTGAAACAATCCAACGCGTGGCGACTGAAACCGCCATTGAAAATGCCGTGACGGTGTTCCACATTGAGAATGACGAGATTAAGGGCCGCATTATAGGTCGCGAGGGACGCAATATCCGTGCCCTTGAAGCCGCTACTGGGGTTGAAATAATTGTTGACGATACCCCCGAAGCCATTGTGCTGAGCGGATTTGACCCGGTGCGTCGTGAGATTGCACGTCTCGCGTTGCATCAGCTTGTGAGCGACGGACGCATTCATCCAGCCCGCATCGAGGAAGTTGTGGCAAAAGTGCGCAAGCAGGTAGAAGAAGAAGTGATAGAGACTGGAAAACGCACTGCCATCGACCTTGGTATTCACGGACTTCATCCTGAACTGATAAGAATGATAGGTAAGATGAAGTATCGTTCAAGCTATGGCCAGAACCTGCTTCAACACTCGCGTGAAACAGCAAACCTCTGTGCCATCATGGCAAGCGAGCTGGGTCTTAATCCCAAGAAAGCACGCCGCGCCGGATTGCTTCACGACATTGGTAAAGTGCCCGATGACGAACCCGAACTGCCGCACGCAATACTGGGAATGAAACTGGCAGAGCAGTATAAGGAGAAACCCGACATCTGCAATGCCGTGGGTGCCCACCACGATGAAGTGGAGTCGAACAGCATGTATGCACCTATAGTTCAGGTTTGCGATGCCATTTCCGGAGCCCGTCCAGGTGCTCGCCGCGAAATTGTGGAAGCTTATATCAAACGTCTTAACGATCTTGAAAAACTCGCATTGTCCTATCCAGGTGTGGTTAAGACCTATGCAATTCAGGCAGGTCGCGAACTGCGTGTGATAGTCGGTGCCGACAAGATAAGCGATGAAGAGACCGAACGCTTGAGTAACGAAATAGCACAAAAGATACAGGACGAACTCACTTATCCGGGTCAGGTTCGTATCACTGTGATTCGCGAAACGCGTGCCGTTAGTTATGCCAAATAAAATTCCGGAGGACTGGCTATGAATGGCGATAATGAAAATCGTAACTTGAACGCCGACTCCACCCTTGAGTTAAATTCAGCGACAACGAAGATAACTGTCCCCGACGGAGCAGAAGAGCAATGCCTGAAATGTGAAAACGGATGCTGTTCGCACGAGGGGAAGATGTGCATAAGTCGGTCGAACTTGCATGGATTTAACTGGCTTGCTGATTTACCCGGTGGGGTGAATGACAGCGAACTTGTGGAAGTCCATTTCAAGAACACCCGGAAGAGTTTCTACCGGAACACTTCGCATCTGCCTCTGCAGATAGGCGATCTGGTGGCAGTGGAAGCCAATCCCGGTCACGACATCGGCACTGTGGCAATGCTTGGCAGGCTTGTGAAACTGCAGATGAAACGGGCCAACCTGCGCTCGGACTTTGAGCTGCTGAGAGTGTTCAGAAAAGCGAAGGAAAGCGACTTGCAGCGGTTTGAGGAAGCCAAGGCGAAAGAAGTGGACACGATGATACGTTCGCGCAAGATTGCGGCCGATCTCGGCTTGAAGATGAAGATTGGCGATGTGGAGTATCAAGGCGATGGGAACAAGGCTATATTCTACTATATTGCCGATGATCGAGTGGATTTCCGACAGCTTATAAAAGTGCTTGCCGAAGTGTTCAAGATTCGTGTGGAGATGAAGCAGATCGGAGCGCGTCAGGAAGCAGGGCGAATAGGTGGTATGGGACCTTGCGGACGCCCATTGTGCTGCGCCACCTGGATGACAAATTTCGTTTCGGTTGCAACCGGTGCTGCCCGCATACAGGATATTTCGCTCAACCCCCAGAAACTGGCGGGACAATGTGCGAAACTGAAGTGCTGCATGAATTTCGAGGTTGATGCCTACATGGAAGCAACCAAGCAACTTCCTCCAAGAGAGGTGGAACTTGAGACACTCGAAGGTACCTACTATCATTTCAAAACCGACATCTTCAAGAAAGAACTCACTTATTCCACCGACAAGCGGATACCTGCCAATCTTGTGGTCCTTACAGCCGACCGTGTCCGTGAAGTTATGGAAATGAACCGCAACGGTGAAAAGCCGGAAAGGATTATTGCCGACTCCCAGCGCAAGGGTGAAGAGCGTAAAGCCTTCGGCGATATTCTGGGGCAGGATGCTATAAACCGCTTCGACAAGAAGAAGAAAAAGAAGGGCAAGAATAAGAATAAGGGACCTAAAGCATCGCAGGATACCGCGGTAGAGAATGTGGCAGCCTCGGAGAAACAGCCGAAACAAGACAACGCAGCCGAGAAACCTCAGGAGCGGCAACGGGGAAATCGTCATGGTCACAGAAATGGCGGCCGTGAGCGCAACAATCATCGCGAGCGCAATAATGACAACAGGAAAGACGGAAATATTGAGCAGTGACGCAAGTTGTGTGAGATGTCGCCAACCGTTGTGGGTGCGTTTAATGACGTTGCTCTGTGTCCTTGTCATGGCTGGCTCATGTAGCGATGACAAGGTGAGCTACTGTGCTTTCAAGGCTATCTCACCAGAGGGTTGGTCGCCCACGATGGCTCTTCACTTCAAGTGTGAGGACCGCAAAAGCGTGAGCGGCGAAACTCTGAAGGTGGTTATCCGACACGACAACACTTTTCCTTATCGTGACATAACACTGATGGTGGATGTTATTGACAAGGAAGGCAAAGTGGAGCACAAACGGCTTAGCGTGCCTGTTGCCGATGAGTATGGCAACTGGCTGGGAGTTGGCTTCGGTACACTCTATCAGTGCGAAGCCGAAGTAAAGAACAATATTGCCACCGAAGATGTGAAGATGGTGGTTCTGTGGCTGGCTTTGGCGGGCGGCAAGCCTGTGCCGGGGATAAGCGAAGTGGGTGTCGTTATAGGCACTTCGTTATCTGAGAAAAAATGATATCAGAACA
>JAGCVR010000167.1 GCA_017962285.1 Muribaculaceae bacterium
AAGCTATGTCGGTGTCGATGGCTTGCACCACATGACCTTCCGTCTGAGCCTTGGCGAGCAATCCAGAGAGCTGGCGAACGATTCTTTTCTCTTTTTCCGCATGGTCCTCAAAAATGTCGGGGTAAATGCGTGCCACTTCCTCGCCCACCTTGTATGCTCCTCCTTGCAGATAGAGCCTGATTTGCTTGTAGGTGCGGAAAAGTGCCTCGAAGCAGTTGGCGGAAGATTCAAAGATTTCCTTCAACTCTTTGTCGTGTTTTGCGTGCTCCAAATCCAGACACTGACGGATCAGCGACTTCTTGTCGGGGAACACCTCGTAGAGTGTGCGCTTGGATATGCCGCAGTTGTGCGCCACCGCGTCCATTGTCATGGCCAGCGGTCCCACCTTGGCAAGCAACTTGCCGGCTTCCTTGATGATTAACGATTCTTTTGTATCCATAATTAAGAAAAAGCTTTTTTCGGCATTTCTTTTTGGACTGCAAAATTACCATAAAACCCAGAAAACTCCAAACGTTTTTCAAGTTTTCTTTCACATCCCCCACAACTTTTCACATCTTTTCCCACACCCAACACACTACCCCGCCCCAGAAAGACTAGAAAGTCTAGCCCGGCTAGATCGGCTAGAAATGCTAGATCGGCTAGTTCGGCAAGCCTGCCAGCCCAGCCAGAAAGCCCACAGTGTTTCACTTCGTGGGGTTTTAGGGATTTTTAGCAGGGTTTAGTGTTGAGATTTGCGATAAAATCACTAACTTTGTAAATTATTCCAAGAATAAACCGTTTCAGGACATTACTTTAGATTAAAAATCACAGAAATAAATGGCAGACGAACTGACCCCCAACGACATCCAGCAGCAAAACACCGACTTCGGCGGTTATGAGAAACTGGTAACCCTCACTCCGCGTGAACACATCAGGCTCCGCCCGGGTATGTATATCGGCAAACTCGGTGACGGCTCGCAGAGCGACGACGGCATCTATGTGCTCATGAAAGAGGTGGTGGACAACAGCATCGATGAATTCAACACCGGTTTCGCACGACCTACCATCACCATCGACATTGCCGACGGTGAAGTCACCATTCGCGACTTCGGACGAGGCATCCCACTGGACCAGGTGAAGGACGCATCATCGAAGATGAATACCGGAGCAAAATACGACACGCAGAACTACAAGCGTTCGGTGGGACTCAACGGCGTGGGTATCAAGGCGGTAAACGCGCTCTCGAGCAACTTCTACATCCGCTCCGTGCGCGACGGACAATGCTCTGCCGTTACCTACAGCGAGGGACTGGTGGTGAACGAAACAGGAATCGTGCCTGCCGACGCTGGCGAAGAAAACGGCACGCTGGTGCGCTTCACCCCCGACAGTACAATCTTCAAGGGATATGAGTACCGCGAGGACATAGTGGAGACCATGATAAAGAACTATTCGTTCCTTAACACGGGGCTCACGCTGGTTTTCAACGGCAAGAAATACCACTCGCGCAACGGATTGAGCGACCTGGTAAAGGAAAACATGACCAACGACCCGCTCTATCCGCTCATCCACTTCACCGACAACGACATAGAGGTGGTCATCACCCATGCCGCACAGGTGGGCGAGGAATTCTACTCGTTTGTCAACGGGCAGCACACCACGCAGGGCGGCACGCACCAGAGCGCATTCCGCGAGGCGGTGTCGCGCACCGTGAAGGAATTCTTCGGCAAGAACTTTGAATACAGCGACATCCGAAACGGTATCGTGGCGGCAATCAGCCTGAAGGTGGAAGAACCCGTGTTTGAGTCGCAGACCAAGATAAAGCTGGGCAGCAGCGTGATGTGGAAAGACGGCCCCACCATCTATAAGTTTATCAACGACTTCATCAAGCGCCAGCTCGACAACTACCTGCACAAGAATCCCGCCACAGCCGAGATTATGCTGCAGAAGATTCAGGAGAGCGAGCGCGAACGCAAGGAGATTGCAGGCGTCACAAAGAAGACGCGCGAGCGCATCAAGAAGATAGCTCTTCACAACAGCAAGCTCCGCGACTGCCGCGTTCACCTCAACGACAGCCGAGCCGGCAAGGAGGACCGCCGCGAAGACTCCACACTGTTCATCACCGAGGGTCTCTCGGCAAGCGGCTCCATCACCAAAATACGCGACGTGGAGACTCAGGCAGTGTTCTCGCTGCGAGGCAAGCCGCTCAACACCTACGGACTCAAGACCGCGAAGGTGGTGGAAAACGAGGAATTCAGTCTGCTCCAGGCCGCCCTCAACATTGAAGACGGAATAGACGGGCTCCGCTACAACAAGGTGATTGTGGCAACCGATGCCGATGTGGACGGCATGCACATCCGCCTGCTCATGCTCACCTATTTCCTGCAATTCTATCCCGAACTCATAAAGACCGGACACCTCTACATTCTGCAGACTCCCCTCTTCCGTGTACGCAACAAGAAGGAAGCCAAGCGCAAGCAACGTTCCGCCGGCAAGGAGGCGAAGGAGAACAAGGTGGAGACCTACTACTGCTACAGCGACGAGGAACGCATCGACGCCATACAGCGTCTGGGCGAGAATGCCGAAATCACCCGGTTCAAGGGCCTCGGCGAGATCTCACCCGAGGAATTTGCCGACTTCATAGGTCCCGATATGCGGCTCGACAAAGTGCAGCTGCGCAAAGAGGATTCGGTGAAAGACATGCTTGCGTTCTTCATGGGCAAGAACACCATGGAACGCCAGGAATTTATCATGGACAACCTTGTAATTGAAGACGATGAAGACATCACAGTGCAGTAACTCAAACCGGCGCGTAGCCCTCTTCCCGGGCTCGTTCGACCCCTTTACCCGAGGACACGAATCAATAGTGAACCGCGCCCTGCCCCTGTTCGACGAGGTGGTGATAGCAATCGGGGTGAACTTCAACAAGACATCACTCACATCGATGGAGCAGCGCGAGGCGCTGATACGCTCGGTGTTCCGCGACGAGCCACGCGTGAAAGTGGTTTCCTACACAGGGCTCACCGCCGACGTGGCGCGCCAGTGCGGAGCGAACTTCTTCCTGCGCGGCGTGCGCATGATACAGGATTTTGAGAACGAGATGCACATGGCTGAGGTGAACCGCGAACTCTCCGGACTGGAAACGGTGCTGCTCTACACGCTGCCCGAAGACAGCCACATCAGTTCAAGCATCGTCCGCGAACTCATTAAGTATGGCCGAGACGTGAGCGACTATCTGCCACGCAATCTCGACATGAGCCTCATCCCCGACAACTGGATTATTAAGAAACTGACTAAGAAAGACAAGAAATGATTCGCAGAATATCCACCGCACTGCTGTTTGCCGCAATCTGCGCGCTCAGTGCCGTGTCGCAACCCATACCCGAATATCTTCAGAAACTGCTCAACGCACAGTATGCGGTGAGTACGTTCTATGTGGACAGCACTTCGAACGATAAGCTCGTGGAGGACGCCATCATAGGCATGCTCGAGAAACTGGACCCCCACTCCGCCTATTCCGACGCCAAGGAGACCAAGGAACTGGAAGAACCGCTCCAGGGCGAGTTCAGCGGCATCGGCATCCAGTTCAACATGAACCACGACACGCTCTATGTGATTCAGACCATAGCCGGCGGACCGTCGGAAAAAGTGGGGATTCTGCCTGGCGACCGCATTGTTACCGTCAACGACAGCACCATAGCCGGCGTGAAGATGAAGAACACCGACATCATGAAACGTCTGCGCGGCAAGAAAGGTTCAAAAGTTACCGTTCAGGTGAAACGCGGCAATCAGAGGGAACTAATAACTTTCCGCATCACGCGCGACAACATCCCGCTCTACAGCATCGATGCCAAGTATATGGTGGACGACCACACGGGATACATCCGCATCAGCAACTTCGGCGCCAAGACCTATCATGAAATGATGGAAGCCCTCGACTACCTGAACAAGCAAGGTATGCGACAGCTGATAGTGGACCTCACCGACAACGGCGGCGGTTACCTGGAGGCTGCCGTTGACATCTGCAACGAGTTCCTGCAGCGCGACCAGATGATAGTTTACACCGAAGGACGCGCCGCACCGCGCTTCGAATCGCGCGCAACCGGCACGGGACACTACAAGGACCTGAAGATGGCTATCATGGTGAGCCAGTTTTCAGCTTCGGCCTCCGAAATCTTCACCGGTGCCATGCAGGACTGGGACCGTGCGGTGGTAGTGGGACGCAGGACGTTTGCAAAAGGCCTTGTGCAGCGGCCCTTCCGCTTCAACGACGGCTCCATGATGCGCCTCACCGTGGCACGCTACTACACACCGAGCGGACGCTCCATCCAGAAGCACTACACCGCCGGCGACAAACGCGCCTACGATGAAGACATCTACAACCGATACAAGGAAGGAGAATATTATAATGTGGACAGCATCCAGTTCAACGACACCCTCCGTTACACCACTCTCGTGAACGGACGCACCATCTATGGCGGCGGCGGAATCATGCCCGACGTGTTTGTGCCGGTCGATACCACAAGCTACTCGAAATACTACCGCGACATGGTGGCAAAGGGCATCGTGAACCAGTTCTGCATCGATTACGTGGACCGCCACCGCAAAGAATTATTGAAGAAATACCCCACTATTGACGACTTTGACCGCGGCTTTGAACTCTCCGACACCGACATGAAGGATTTCGTGGCGCGGGGAGAAGCCGACAACGTGAAATTCGACGCCGAGCAATATGCCACAAGCCGCGGCGTGCTGATGCGTATGATGAAAGGCGTCATTGCGCGCGACATATTCAGCGATTCTTCGGCATACACGGTGATTGTGAACCATGAAAATCCCGAATTGAAAATCGCTCTCGACATTCTCAACGACCATGACCGTTACGAGCGCATCCTGAGGGAAGACAACCCCGACTATAAACGTCTTGCCGAGCAGCACCGCCAAAAACGCGAATCCGCAAAATAACCGGCCTGATAAAGACCGCCCTCAAATCCCCTTCCAGCTGGTCAGGATTTACGGTTGGCGTTGCGGGCATAGCGGAACAGTTCCAGCGGCAGGTGACAGTAACCGCCGGGATTCTTGTCCAGATAGTCCTGATGGTAATCCTCGGCATTGTGGAAGTTTTCAAGGGGCAGCACTTCCACTGCAAGTGATGCTCCAATTTCCTTTTCCTCTTGGCGGAATTTTTCCTCAATAGCGGGGACATCCTGCCGGTCGGTATAGTAAATTCCGGTGCGATACTGCGTTCCGGTGTCTTCTCCCTGCCGGTTTACGCTCACCGGGTCAATCGCCATGAAATACAAGTCGAGCAGCAGCCCGAGCGACACCACCTGCGGGTCGTAACACACGCGCACCGTTTCGGCATATCCGGTGGTGTCGGTGCAAACGTCCTTGTAGGTGGGATTCTCAGTCTTGCCATTGGCATAGCCCACGCATGTCTCCACCACCCCGTTCACCTGTTTGAAGAAATGCTCCACACCCCAGAAGCATCCGCCTGCAAAATATATTTCTCTGTTCATACTCATTTTTTCTATTAAAACGAGGTTTCAACAAAAACTATTGTGAATTTTTGGCACAATTTTTGCATATATCAAGTTTGAGACGAAAAAAAATAGTAACTTAGCACTCTCAATCGAGTGCAATTAAAAATTTTAAGACTATGTATAAATACGTTTGTCCAAGCTGTGGTAATGAATTCACCACATCAACCCAGACCAACGGCGTTACTTGCCCTTATTGCGGCAAGCAGTTCATAACAGCTTACGGCACTCCGCAGCAACCGCCGCAGTATGCCTATGGACCTGCCGGCAGTACAGGCGGCAACATCTTCGACAACGGCCCGTCGGGCAAGAGTCGTGGCGTGGCTGGAATCCTGGCTCTGTTCCTCGGCGCGATAGGAGTTCACTATTTCTATCTCGGCAAGACCACCGCAGGCCTGGTATTCCTGCTCATATCGCTGCTGTCGTGCGGCCTTTTAGGAGCAATCTTCGCCATCATTTCGCTCATCCAGGGCATAATGATGCTCACCATGACTCAGGAAGAGTTTGAGCGGAAGTATGTGAACACGCCATCGTCATTCCCCGTATTCTGAAGCACTGCGTGAGTTCCAGGGCACATAAGCAGAAGCGGTGGAAGCAAATACGCAACGCTATGATTGCTGCCGGTGCAGTGGCGCTGGTGGCAATCACTCTGCTCACGTGGCACAATCGCTACAAGTGGCTTCACAGCAGCCCCGACATTGATTTCGCACAATACCCCATTGTGGGCATCGACGTGTCGAAACACAATGGGGCCATCGATTTCGATTCGGTGGCGAAAAATGGTGTGCACTTTGTCATCATCAAAGCCAGCGAACACACATCGTTCGTCGATTCAAAGTTTAAGGACAACCACCGGAACGCCACAGCCGCCGGACTTAAAGTGGGGGCATATCATTTTTTCCGCAAGAAATTTAACGGCGACGAGCAGGCACGGCACTTCCTTGCCACCGTGGGCAATCTGGAGCTGCAGCTGCCTCTCGTAATAGATGTGGAAGACGCGAGCAATGACGAGGTGAGCGACGAGGTGGCACGGCAGAACCTTGCCGACATGATAGGCTCGCTCCGGAAAAACGGCATTACGCCCATCTTCTACACCAATGGCGACGGTTACCGCAAGTATTACAAGGGGCGGTACGACGACTTGCCTCTGTGGCTCTGCTCGTTCAGCCATCCCGATTCAATACTCGACCACGGCCATGTGATTCAGCAATACAGCCACTGGGGACGAATGAACGGAATGACCGGCGACGTGGATCTGAATATCTTCATAGGCTCTGAAAAAGATTGGGAAACGTGGTTAGAAAAAGTGAAACAATGAAGCATCTGATGAAAATATGCTGCCGCATGGCTCTTATAGCGGTCGTGATTGCCGCATGGCTGCCCGCAGGTGCCATGATCTACACCTGGGATCGTCACAACCTGGCGTTCGAAGTCCCCGACGGAGGCTTTGTAACCTATAATTCCAACTCGCATTTTGAAGTACGCTGGGACGAGATGGTTGTGTCGTTAACCCTCTATGACAAGAGCTATTCCACCGAAGAGCAAATCCACGACGATTTGCTCCGCGATGCCTTCGGCTATAACCTCTACGACACCAGCGAAGGCAAGGTGAAGAACAAATTCTTCAAGGGCATCAGCATTGAAGGCACCATGCCCGACGGCTCGCGCGCCCGTATAACAAGTCTCTCGTCGAAAAATACTAACCTTCTGGTGAAAGTCACCGTCAATTATCTCTACGGCAACCGTGAGATGGTGGACGACATAGTGAAGAGTTTCACCGAGGGCGCAAAAGAGATTCAGAAAAAGAAACAAAAGCAGTCGAAAGAACAACGCAAGCAGAAAGTGCAGAAGAAAGCCGATGCCGACCGTCAGAAACGAGAGCAACTGCAGAAAGAGCAGGAAGAACAGCAGCGGCTGCAGGAAGAGCAACGACGCAAGAACGAAAAAATCTACGAAGTGTAGCCTCGTGCCACCCTCGCCGGCATGATGACCGAATGTGGTTGAAAATTATTTTTTGTGGTAATGCCGATTTTTAGTAATTTTGCATCATCAAAATGAAGAAATAACTCAGAAATGGAAATAGACCCTGACCCTTTATCTTGCGTTTTATCACTAATCTCTGCAGTGTCTCCGGCTGCAACCACATCCTGGATTGAATTCTCCGCACCAACGTTTGGAAGCATCATCGCTATTTTAATCGCCCTGCTCGGGCTGGCACTGTCGTCGTTTTTCTCGGGCTCGGAAATCGCCTATTTCTCGCTCCGACCCACCGACCTGGAACAAATCGACGATGACGAAGCGCGCGAACGCGTTTCGACGCTGCTGGAAAAGCCCGAACGACTCCTCGCAACTATACTTATCGGAAACAACATCGTGAATGTGATGGTGGTTATCCTGCTCAACTTTGCCCTGAGCCAGATGCTTACCTTCACCAGTCAGGTGGTAAACTTTGTGGTGCAGACTGTAATCCTTACTTTCCTGATACTGCTTTTTGGCGAGGTTCTGCCAAAACTTTATGCCAACAACAATAATCTGAAGTTTGCCACCATAGCATCATCGGGGCTGTTGGCAGCCACGCATCTGCTGTCGCCACTGTCGCGGCTTATGGTGAAAAGCACGCGCATAGTGGACAAGGTGGTCACCACCCATGCCGACTCTCTCTCGGTCGAGGACCTTTCCCGCGCCCTCGAGGTGAGCAACGTGAAGAGTGCCGAAGAAAAAGACATCCTCGAAGGCATTCTCACATTCGGCGACAAGACGGTGAACGAGATAATGAAGCCGCGCGTGGACGTGGTGGCGCTCGACATAGAATCCACCTTCAGCGACGTGCTGCGCAGTGTGGTGGAAAACGGCTATTCGCGCATGCCCGTCTATGAAGAGAACCTTGACAACATCAAGGGGATTCTCTATGCCAAGGACCTGCTGCCTTTCATCGGCAAGCGGAACGACGCCTTCCAGTGGCAGAAACTGCTTCGCGAAGCCTATTTCGTGCCAGAGTCGCGCATGATCGACGACCTCCTCGAGGACTACCGCACAAAGAAAATCCACATGGCGGTGGTGGTGGATGAATTCGGATGCACGCAGGGCATTGCCACCCTCGAGGATGTGCTTGAGGAAATCGTTGGCGACATCGACGACGAATACGATGACGAGGAAAAACCATACACACAAATCGACCCCGACACCTTTATCTTCGACGGAAAGACCAGTCTTGGCGATTTCTGCCGCATTACCGACCTCGAAGATGAGATTTTCGACGATGACATCGCCGACGAAGCCGAGACTATTGCCGGACTTCTGCTCAACATAAAGGGCGACTTCCTCAAGCAGAAGGAAGCCATCGTTTACAAGAATCTGAATTTCGTGGTTCTCAAAGTGGTGAAGTACCGCATCGCCAAAGTACGTGTTCACATAAACAGAGAAAACCAAGAGTCAAAGCAAGACTGATGCCTTTTACCGGAAGCCGCACATATTCAGGCAACATAACGGTGTACTGCTGGGACATGACCGAAGACAGCCGGCAGTTGCAGCAGATGTGCCGCAGTCTGGGACTGGACTGGCAATGCGACGCCAAAGCCGAAAGCCGCCGCCGCGAGATCTTCGCGGAACGGTTGCTGCTGAAAGAAATTTTCGGCAACGACGCCTCCCTGATGCACAACGATGACCTGGCTCCGTTTCTCCGCAGAATAAAACAGAAAATCAGCATTGCCCATGCCCGGGGCAGACTGTGTGTGGCGGTGGGCAACGCCACTCAGTGCTTCGGCATCGACATTGAGACGCACCGTCCCCGCGTACTCAACGTGCGCGACGGATTTCTCAACGATGACGAGAAACGGTGGATCGAAGCCTCCGACAGTCTCTCGCACATGATAGCCTGGACCGCCAAAGAAGCCGTCTTCAAGGCCATCAGCGAGCGTAGCCTCATCAAAGAGTACCGGAACCAAATCGTCCTCAGCGAGTTCTCTTTGCCCGCCACGGATGAATTCACGCTGACACACCGCTCCCGTTTCATCCCGAAAGACGAAAAGCCTCAAAGGGAATTCACACTGATTTCCTAAATCAACCCCCACTACATCTTCACAATTGCCACCTGCGGAATCTCGGAGAGATTCGCGTAGCAGGAACCCTATGTTGTGTCGCTTTCAGCGACCTACATGGGGATTGCAGTGGACTCCGCCATAAGTGCGTCGAAGACGAACTTCCCCACCAGCGTTCCGTGGACGTTTTCCACAGTTCTGTCACCCCTTCAGGGTTTCACACGACTGGCGACCTCGTCACGGGGGGTACGCTGCGCTCACCCCCGCCTGTGGTCTGCCAGGGCTTCGCCCTTCGCCAGCCTCCGGCGATGCACCATCGCACTATCGGCTTTTGACAAGTCGGAGACTTGGAAATGTGCTTAACACATTGTGCGTGCCAATTCGAAGATTTGGCGCGCACTGTGTGACAGTAGGCTAATCTACTCAGGGCACTTCGAAGATGTGCCGTAGTGGTCGTAGCATTCTCAGGACTCAGGCGCTATCCCGCACACCCCTCTCAGTTATCGCTACGGGATGTTATTTCTCGGATTCCACCACGCGCAGGCGGTCGCCGCTGCCTGCCACCACGGTGTTGTAGTAGTCTTGCGTGTAGCCGGGCCACTTGGGAGACACAGGCAGGCCGTCAGGATTGCGCTCGAACTGTCCGTCTTTCTCCTTCTTCACGTTGCCGTCCATATACTTCACAAACAGGTATTTGGCAAGGTCCTGATAGCGAGCGGTGGCTTGCTGGGCGGTATTCACGCTGTAGTTGGTGAGATATTCCACAGCGCTTGCGGGATTCTCCTTAAGCAAGGCATTTGCAGCCACCTCCACAATGGGCTGGTTTTTCTCGAACTTGTCCTCGAGTTCCGTCTGCACGCGGCGCACATCGTCAATCATCACCGAATAACGGCTGTAAACGAAGTTCGAAATCACGTTGTTCACCCAGAAGGCGGCATCGAAATTGAACGTATAGAGGTCGGCCTTACCACGCGCGTAGCTGTCGGGTACCTCACGGGAACAGCAATATATTGGCACGAAAAGCGCGGTGTTTGCATCATCCACGCCAAACCAGCTCACACCGCCAATTGCATCGGGCAGCCAATGGCGCATCGGGTTCACGAACACGAAACCCGTCTGCTGCGTGGCTATGGCACGCTCCATGCAGTAAGTCACGCTGTCAACCTTGAACTCCATCGGGCGCCAGCGATATGGAACGCCCCAGTAGTTGGTGGCTCCCGGGTCCTTGGTCATGTCGAACGGAGTATCCTCGAAATGGTCGCGCATCATGTTCTGAACGTCACGAACGCTCACCTTGCGGTCGGGGCGCACCCACACGGGCATCACCTCGGCGCCTTTCTTGCCGTTGATAAATGGCAGGTAGCGGTCCATGCCGGAGGCGAACTTGTTGAAATATGCCCACACGCGCGCATCACATCCGCGCAGGGTACCGAAGTCGGCGGGAGAATACACGCGTGAGAACTCAAAATCAGCATCCTTGCCGCTGTAGAGCCCCATCTTGCGCGCAAACGAAATCACATCCTTTGAGTAAAGGCAGTTTTCCTTGTCCTTCAGCGGGAACTTGTAGATACGCGCCTGGTTGGCATGACCGGCTATACAGTCGTCGGGCACGCGCATCGCCACCAACACGGCCCCTTTTTCCTTGCCTGCCTTGCCTATCATGTCCATGATCCACACCTCGTTGGGGTCGCCTATCGAGAACGATTCGCCCTCGCTGTTATAACCATACTTCTCCACCAGGTCGGTCATCACGGCGATTGCCTCGCGCGCAGTGCGGGCACGCTGAAGAGCCACATAGATGAGACTTCCGTAGTCCATTATGGCTTTGCCGGTGGTGTCCATCAGTTCCAGTCGGCCGCCCCATGTGCTCTCGGCAATGGTGAGCTGGTGCTCATTGATGTTACCTATCACCTGATAAGTGTGTGGCACTTCGGGAATATAGCCGTGCAGCTTGCCGCTGTCCCAGTCGCGTATTTCACGCATCTCGCCGGGCTTGTGGTCGGCAGCGGGCAGAAACTGCATATCGCCGTAGAGCGTATGTGAGTCGGCGGCATAGGAAATAATCGTACTGCCGTCGGCACTTGCGCCTTTGCCCACAATCAGGTTGGTACACGCGTCACTGTTCACGCTTGCAATGGTAGCCACTAAAATGGCTGCCATCAATTTCATCGTTCTCATATTTATTTTCATTTTCATTGATTAATATCTCTGTGTGTTGGAGTTACAAATTTACGAAAAGAATGTCAATTCCCAAACCTTATATCCAAACGAATAATCGACTTCACTTTGTCAACGCCTGAACCGACGCTATCTGCGAACTGTATCCCACAACCTGCAGGCGCACATTACCGGGCAGGTATCTGGAATTGAGAGGAATCTCCACTCTGCGCAAATCCTCCTTCGATGCCACTTTCTGCGCGTTGCCTGTCTGAGTGTGCGTGACATTTCCATCGGCATCCACATATTCAGCCTTCACCTGCACCGTGCTGCCCACAGCAGCGCCACAATAGAACTCCATCACGAGGCGTTTCACGTTACGGGACAATTTCACACCATTCTCACTCAATATACTCTTGTTGTATTGACTGGTCACTACATCCTTTTCGCCCACTCTCGACGGGATGCCGTTATATCCATAATTCTTCACGAAATATGGATTATTAAGGGCAACAAGTTCATTGTTCTCGTACTTGACATCATCCTTCAGCGAAACATCCACACCCTTTGCCTGCAAATTCAGATACAAGGGCGAATCGCCACTGTTCAACGGAATCACATTCGTGCCGATTTGCCGCTCCACGGAAAGACTCTGAGTCCCCTTGGCATATCCACCCTCAACATAGGCGAATCTCGACTTTCCTCCATTATAGAGGCAACTCACACTAAGGTTCGTATAGTTCTGGAAGCCGGAGCCATAACGCGCGAGTTCCCGGATTTTGACTTCATTATCGCGGTCGTATTTATTGCTCCACGTCGCATTGTTGTTACTCAAAATGAGATTATTGACAAGCAGTGTCCCATAGCCATTCAAGTCAAAACAGGGCACACGGCTCATGCTGAGGACATCCGACGGCTCTTCATTGAAAAGCTGTTCGGTCTTACCCACTGCCTTTGTCCACATCGCACTCTGCTCAAAGAAGAAATTGTTAACCACCAATTCAGCCATGGACGAGCCACGATAGGTTTTAATGAGAGGTCCCACTACCGCCTCAAACATTATCCTGTCTATAACCGTGGCGGAGATTGACGCGCTTGTCCCGTTAATCACCTGAATTATGGGCAGGTCGCTGCGTCCTTCGTTGTGGTACATGATAATGTCCCTGAAATAGCACTCGTAAATATACCCAAGGGTAAGCAACGGGATATCAGCGAGCAGCCCTCCGGAAATGCCGAAATGCCCTATTTCCACACGATCCAGTATCAACGCGGAACGGGGATAGTCCACTTTCACATTCGGGTCGTAGTTGTTCGTCAAATCCACCCTTTTCAGACCCATGAACGAATCGAGTCTCTTTTGAAAAGCATCTTCCTCAAGCCAACGAAAAGCGATGTTGTCAATCTTTATGTTGTAACCGCGTTCCACCGCGCCTTTCACAGACTGGCCGAAACAATCCTTTCCGCCGCCCACCTTGATAATGTAACGTTGCGTGTTTTCCTTAGGATAAAACTCTGTGGTAAATCCAAGCCCATAGGACTCTTCCCCGATAATTGCGAAATGGTCCTTTTTCTCATTGCACACATGCAGTTCCGAGAGATAAAACTTTCCCCGCGGGAAAATCATGGGTTTATTGAGCGGCATGAGGTATTTCTCAATAATCGGAGTACAGTCAATGCTGCGGTTATCTGGTTCTATGCCGAACCAACGCACATCCACATAGTCATTCTTGATATCACCACGAATGGATAATCCCTTGAAACACCGATATGGTCCATTCTCCAAAAGGATATTGTTCACTTTAATCACACCATTGTTCAATGACCCGCCATCGAACCTGAGCACACAATCTTTCAACCCTGACAAATCCAGCACACCGCCCTTGAGGTCAAAGTCGTTGCGAACCTCGTAAATGGTCTGGTTCTGCGTCATTTGTGTATTAAGTGCTGCTTGTGGATTAAGCACAAGATGCGTCATCATCAATATTAATGAGAGAATCTTCATAAGGAAATATCGTTAAATTCTAATACTATTCATTTCAGTTTCAAATGGCTCTCGGGTGCGGCAAAGGTCTGTTGTTTGTCTCCTATTGACACGCAGCGCACGAGGCTGCCGGTGTTTCCTTCGACCTCCACACCGTAACCCACTCCCAGCGCCGGGTGAACAGGGAACTTGAAAAGAGG
>JAGCVR010000168.1 GCA_017962285.1 Muribaculaceae bacterium
CTACAACATTTCATCTGTTACGCTGACCGAGAAATTCGCACCGCTTATCGGAGCATCGGTTACATTCCAGAACGACCTCACGGTGAATGCCGAATACCGCGATGAACGTACCATCACACTCAACGCAACAGCCGGACAGGTGGTGGAATCGATGCAGAAGTCACTTGTGGTTGGAGCAGGTTTCAAGATTGCGAACTTCAATACGGTGCTTAAGATGAAAAACTCTCAGAAAGGGGTAAGTAACGACTTGACCTTAAAGTTCGACTTTAAGCTGTCGAACAATACGGCTCTTATCCGCAAGATCGAAGGCAACACAGCCCAGGCGACTACCGGAGCACGTTCGCTCGGAATCAACTTCTCGGCAAATTATGTCCTGAGCCGCAGCATTACGGTGGGAGCATATTTCGACCATCAGGTGAACACACCTCTCGTGTCATCCTCCGCATATCCCACAACAAACAGTAACTATGGCATATCCATTAATATGTCGCTTGCCAAGTGATTATGATGGATGACAGCAACATAGGTAATGAAGTTCCGAAAGAGACTCTTTCGCGATACCTGGGATTGAGTTTTTTTTCATTAATAATTCTGGGATTTCTGCTTGCCCAGTTCTGCTGGGTTGTTTCAATTCCTGTCATCTGGGCATTGCCGGTGGCTGCGCTTGCATCGCAGGCATTTCTCTTGTTTCGCGGAGGATTTAACCATAGAAAAATAGGGTTTCTTATCCTCTTCATCTGCCTTCTTGTATGTTCGGTGTTTGTAAGCGGATTGGTTTTTGACTTTTCATTCGACGGAAACACCTATCACCCGAACACGATTTTTGCGATCAAGAATGGGTGGAATCCATTCCGTGGTACAAACGAAGGCGTCTTGATTGGCTCGTTCTGGAGCAAGTATTACGCGCTTGGGATGGAGACGGTGGAGGCAATGATCTATTCTCTGACCGGAAACATTCAAACAGGCAAGGCTGCAAACCTGTGGCTATTGTTCGCGGCACTGTTTGTTCTTGACTATTCACTCCGCGCTGGTGGATTCGGAAAGAAGCGTTTCCTGCTTGTGGCTCTTGTGGCATGCAATCCGGTGGTGGTGAGCCAGATGCTGAGTTTCTACGTTGACCACACTCAATATTTGCTGATGGTGACGGCGATATCTTTTCTCTTTCTATGGCAAAACAGAAAAGAGCGGCTTGATTATTTCTGCCTGATACTGGCACTTGCGTTTGCCATTTCGGTAAAGGTGAATGTGGGGTTCTGGGTGATGCTGTTTACCGTGCTTTCGTGGCTTGTTTTCGGTTTCAGGAAAGATCAGGTATTGCAAATTGCGGTTGCTGGTGTCTCGGCAGTGCTGATAGGATTTCTGGTAATGGGGTATTTCCCTTATGTAACCAATTTTATTTCAAAGGGAAATCCGTTCTATCCGTTGATGGGTGAGGGTAGCGTGGACATCATCAGTATAAACGCTCCGTCTCAGATAAGCGGGATGTCGCCCCTGCTGTCGCCTTTCTATTCAATTGTGTATCCGCTCACGAGTGATTGCAGTTTTATGGAATACTTCGCATCATCGAAGCTTGACGCGCGTCTTGGCGGGTTCGGTCCTGTCTTTGCCGTGTCGTTGATACTTGGATTTTTCCTTCCGTTATTCCTTGAACGTGGACTGCGGATCAGGCTGTGGCTTGTGATGATTTTCACTCTGCTGATGACGTTAGTGCTGCCTGCCGGCTGGTGGGCGAGATATGTGCCGTTTGTCTATGGCGTGCCGGTGGTGGCGGTTTTGTTCTGGCAGAAAAGCGCAGTGCGCGGGCGAATGTTGATGCTGGCGTGTTCGGCATTGTTGGCGCTTAATGTACTGTTTTTCGTGCCGCAAATGTTGGTTAAATATATCCAATACAATACTTTTGTAAAAGAATTTGTGTCGTCTTCGCCCTCACCGGTGAAGTTGGACGGCTACAATGTGGGCATGGTTGTGAATCTTGCCGATGCTGGAGTGAAATGCGAAATCGTTCCTGAAGAGCAGTGCAATTACGAGATTGTGACTGGACCGCCTGTGAAGATGCAGTGTGAAACACTTCCGGCATTGCCGGCAGAGAAACAAATAATTGGCATCACCGTGAAGATGCCCGAAGTGAGAAAGATTAAATAGGTCATGAAACGGATAGGCATATTGTTGCGGACAATCAGGATTGAGCAGTGGGTGAAGAACGTGTTTGTTCTATGCCCTGTGATTTTCGGTGGCAAGCTGTTGTCGGCGACTCATCTGTGCAATTCCTTGATTGCAGTGCTTTGCTTCTGCTTTGCCGCTTCTGCCATTTATTGCCTCAACGATATCCGTGACGTGGAAACCGACCGTCTCCATGAGCAGAAACGTAAGCGTCCGCTCGCCAGCGGAGAAATCAGTGATCGCCAGGTGAAAGTGGTGGGGCTTCTGATGTGCGCACTGTCGTTGCTGTTGCCGTTTTTCCTGCCCGATGGATGGAAACTGGCATTGGTGATACTCGCATATCTGGTGCTGAATGTATTTTACTCTTTCGGTCTGAAAACGATACCTGTGCTGGATGTGGTCATTGTGGCGGTGGGGTTCGTGCTTCGGTTGCTTGCCGGCGGCGTGTCGTCAGGTGTGGAACTTTCGCGTTGGATTGTGGTAATGACATTTGTTCTGACTCTCCTGATTGCACTCGGCAAACGACGGAGTGATGTGGAGACCTTCTCCCGCACCGGAGTGAAACTGCGCAAGAATGTTTCTTATTACAATGTCCGTTTTCTTGATGTCTCGCTTTGGGTGCTGTCGGCGGTAACGGTGCTGTGCTATGTGCTTTATACAATCGATTCGGAAGTGGTGAGCCGTCTTAACTGCAATTACCTCTATGTCTCGGCAGTATTTGTCGTGATTGGTCTGGCGCGCTATCTTCATCTCGCAGTCAGTGATGGTCGTGGCGGTTCGCCAACCAAACTGGTCCTGACCGACAAGGCACTCCTGGCTTCGGTGTTGGGATTTTTCATGTTTTTCCTGTTTGTGATTTATTCCGGTGCAAAATGAGACGAATAATACTGATTGACTTTGACGGCACTCTGATTGATTGCGATTCGCTGTGGACTTATCTGAGAGAATTCTCGGGATGGAAGTTCCCTGTGAAAATGATTGCGGCGTTTCCCGTGGTGGCGTTCTGTTATCTGTCAAAGTCGCCAAGTCATGCAAAAGAGCGGTTGCTCTCATTCTTTCTGAAAGGGATAAGCCGCCAGGAACTCGCTGAATGTGCCGGGCGCGTGGCGATGAAACTTCAGGGTCATGTGGTGGAAGCGATGAGACATGTTGTGGCGCAGGCACGCGAATGTGGCGATGAAGTGGCAGTGGTAAGCGCCTCACCATCGTTATGGGTGGCACCGGTGGCAGAGCCGCTGGGCGTGAACCATGTGCTGGCGACGGAACTTGAATATGATGCTTACGGTGTTTTCACCGGCCGTTTCGTGACGCCAAATTGTGTGGGCGTTGAGAAGGTGAACAGAATAAGGTAGGCATTTGGCATCAACGATGATAACCGTGGTGATTTTCATCTCGTTGCCTATGGCGATTCTAATGGCGACACCTCCATGCTCGCCTTCGCCGATGAACATGTGAAAATGTAAATTTTTTTATGAGCGGGAAAATGATTAACTTTGCCCAATAAAATACTTTGATTATTGAAACAATTACAGATAATGAACGAGTCAATAAAAAAGGAATTAAGCAAGGACACTAACGGACTTCTCACTTACGAATATATTGCCAACAATATTGATGATGTGGACGACATCATGCCGGAATTGATCGACAATATTATCTCAGTGGACCTTACGGGGCAGTTTGTTGTGAGCACGGCCCGCTATCTTCATGCCATCGACCCCGAGAAATATAGCGAAAGCATCGACCGGCTGATTAAGGCAGCCATTATGCGCGACCGCGACCGCGCGTATCTGGGCAGCCTGGCATCATCGATCTGGGGAAGCGACTATAAGGAACATGCCGCTGAGCTAAGCGCAAAAGACGACAATTTCCGTCGCATTTACAAACGTCTTTATCCGGTGGGAATTTGATTTTCACTGTTTTCCGTAGCATAATCATTATAAACATATAGACTTATGAAATCAAGACAGATAAGCATTCTTGCGGCACTGATAATAATTGCTTTCTCGTGTTCCATGAACACGGCAAATGACAACGCGCAGAATAGCGAAAGCGCTAACAGCGCAAGCAGCACAGAAGTATCAACACCAAAAACAAATAACAACTTGGAAAACTGCACAAAAGTTGAGATTAAGACATCTCTTGGCGACATCGTGGTGGCTCTCTATAACGAAACGCCCAAGCACCGCGACAATTTCATAAAACTTGTGAACGAAGGCTATTACAACGGAGTCTTGTTCCATCGTGTGATTAAAGACTTCATGATTCAGACCGGCGACGGCACCAGCAAAACAGCCGGCCCTGAAGCGCATCTTGGCACCGGCGACCCCGGCTACACCCTCGAGGCTGAGTTCGTTTACCCCAAGTATTTCCATAAGAAAGGCGCACTCGCGGCTGCCCGCACTGCCGACCAGGTTAATCCCGAACGCCGCAGCAGCGGGTCTCAGTTCTATATCGTTACCGGTAACGTATATGGAGTGGGGCAGTTGCAGCAAATGGCACAGCAAATGGTGAATCAGCAGAAACAGATGCGTTTCCAGGCGCTTGCGATGGAACACCGCGATGACATCATGCGGTGGCAGGCAAATAACGACACCGGCAACCTGACGAATCTCCAGAACCAGTTGATAGAGCAGGTGAACAAGGAGTTTGCCGACAAACCTGCACCAACCATGACTCAGGAGCAAATCGACGCTTATTCATCCATTGGCGGTGCTCCGCACCTCGACGGACAATACACCGTGTTTGGCGAAGTGGTTTCTGGAATGGATGTGGTGGATAAGATTCAGAACGTGGCAACACGAAGTGGTGATGACCGCCCTCTGGAAGATGTGAAAATCGTTTCTGCAAAAGTCCTGAAATAAACAAATAATGATAGAATTCAAAAGGCATATCCTGTCAAATGGGATAAGGCTTCTGCATCACTTCGACGCCGCCACTCGCATGGTGGCGTTGAACATACTTTATGACGTCGGCGCACGTGATGAAACACCCTCTCACACCGGACTTGCGCACCTGATGGAACACCTGATGTTTTCGGGCAGCGAGCACGTGGAGTCGTTCAACGAGACGCTTGAGCGTGCCGGTGGCATAAGCAATGCCTGGACATCGTGGGATGTGACGAACTATTATGAGACATTGCCAGCCGAGAACATCGAGACCGCCATGTGGCTCGAGTCCGACCGCATGCGCGGTCTGAATGTGTCGCAAACGAATGTGGATGTTCAGCGAAGCGTGGTTATTGAAGAATTCAAGCAGCGCTATCTGAATGCGCCCTATGGCGATTTGAGTCACTTGCTTTTTCCGCTCGCATACAAGGTGCATCCTTACAGAGTTCCTGTGATAGGCGAGCGGGTGGAACACATTCAGGGCTTGTCGCTTGAACTTGTCAGGTCGTTCTACGAGACCCACTATTCCCCCGATAATGCCGTACTCTGCCTGTCGGGGAATATCTCCTTTGAACGTGCGGTGGAATTGACGGAAAAATGGTTCGGCGACATTAACGGTACAAGCCATTACCGGCGGAACCTGCCGCAGGAACCCGCACAAAATGAGTACCGCCGCCTTGAAGTGGAACGGGATGTGCCCCAGACCTTGATTGCCAGGGCTTACAAGATGTGTGGGCGGAACGATGCGTTGTTCGTTGCATCTGATTTGCTCAGCGATGTCCTGGCAAACGGGAAATCGTCGAGATTCTACCAGAATCTGGTACTGAAGAGCGACGTTTTCACACAGGCCGACGCTTCCGTGCTCGGTACGCTTGACCCCGGCGTGTTTCTTGTTACTGCTTTGCTTGCCGAAGGAGCAAACGTTGCCGATGCCGAGAAAATGATCGACGAGCAGCTGGAAGAACTGATCTTGAAAGGTGTTTCTCAATATGAACTTGAGAAATGTGTGAACAAATTCATGAGCAATCATTTGTTCGAGAACGTGGGTTATGCGAAAAAAGCTACAAATCTCTGCCTGAGCGAGCTGCGGGGAGATGCGTACCTGGTGAACGATGAGTTGGCTGAATATGCTTCCGCTACCTGCTCCGATGTGGTGAATGTTGCCCGGCAGATTCTTCGCAGGGAAAACTGCTCCACACTGATTTATAAAGCGAGAAACTAAATCAGCGTCGGTCTATGCCGCCCACCGTCACAGCCACTGCGGCACATCTCCGACGTGCCGTCCGTTATTCGGTCTGGTTCACACAGTGCGCACCAGATCTTCAATCTGGCACGCACAATGTGTTAAGCACATAAGCAAGTCTTCGACTTGCCCGTCAACGCTACGGGCTTAGGCAGATGATGCTTCAGTTATTGGCAGTAATATTTTAATCGGACAGTAATAATCATAAATTCTAATGACCGATTCGGGTTAATCATTTGTCGGCATAATGGCGAATTTGGGATAAAACAAGGGCAAAAACTGTTCATATTTGTTGTTTTTGCGGTTTTTTTTGCGATAGATTGATTTTTTTTTCGTTGTGTGAAAAAAAATGTGTATTTTTGAAATTTGAAATGTGAACCGCGCCCTTGTGATGCGCTTAAATTTTAATTGATATGACATCACGTGAACTACCCGAGGCAAATGAATTACTGCCCAACGAAGAGAAATTGAACAGCCTGCCACAGGAAAACGTATCTGTGGAAGACGAAGTGAATAATGTTCAGCCGGCAGAGGCCGAACCGCAGCTTGAACATGCCGAGACAGAGCCTGCTGAAGATGTGAAATTGGAAGAGCCAGCACCACAGGAGGAGTCTCCTGAACCTGTGGCGTCGCCGGATTCCGAGGAAGCACCTAAACCTGCGGAGAGTGAAGAGACAGAAATCGTTGCCGATGAGAGTGCCCAGGGCTACCTCGCATATCAGGTTATGACAAAGACCGAACTTCTGGATGCTTTGAAGGACTTGATTCAGCATCCCATTGAAGAAGTGAAAAATGAACTGTCTCACTTGAAGCAGGCATTCACGAACTTGCGCCGTAGTGAGGTGGAAAAGGAAAAAGCCGACTTCATTGCCGGAGGCGGAAACGAAGCCGACTTTGTTGCCGGGGTTGATGAGGCAGAAGAGAACTTCAAGGCACTGCTTGTGGTCGTGAAAGACAAGAAAGCCGAACTCGCCGCCAAACTGGAGGAGACAAAGAAAGAGAATCTTGAAAAGGAGCGTGCCATCATCGATGAAATCAAGTCGATTATAAATGACCCCGACAATGTGAACCGCCAGTTTGGCCACGTAAAGGAACTGCAGCAGAAGTTCCGTGAGGTGGGAGAAGTGGCGGCAACCGAGTCGTCGCGCATCTGGAAAGAGTTCCAGATTACCATGGAGCATTTCTACGACTTGCTCAAGATGAACAAGGAACTTCGCGACTACGATTTCAAGAAGAATCTGGAGC
>JAGCVR010000169.1 GCA_017962285.1 Muribaculaceae bacterium
CAAGGTCTTCGGCTGGTGTGCGGCGGTCGATGGTGTAGAGCATTACCTCAGCCGGACGGATTATGCGGTAGGCCTCTATGAGTGCCGCTATTTCTTTCGGTGTGGTATTGTCCACGGTTTCACCGTTGAAGTTGCCACGCACCATTATTGTCTGAACCGTGCATTTTCCGTTGAATGCCGCAAGGTCGGTGATGATTCCTTCTGGGAGAACGTTTGGTGATACCGGACGGTTGAGCGCCCGTAATGTATGGGCGTTTGCCGAGTCGAGTTTGAGAACGTTGTTGTCCACAAGTTTGAGGGCGCGAGCCACCGATTCCCGTCCTGCCATGGTGGCATTGCTCAGCACGGTTATTTTAGCCTGGGGGAAATAACGGTTGCGAAGGTTAATTGTGTCGTGGATTATTTGAGGGAACTGCGGGTGAAGCGTTGGTTCTCCATTTCCGGAAAAGGTGATGCTGTCGATGGTTTTGCCCTCGGCTTGCAGTTCCTGAAGTTTTTTGCTGAGCAGTTTCTTGACGTGTTCTCTCGATGGGACACCTGTGCTTCCGGGTCCCTGGGCATTGAATCCGGCTTCGCAGTACAGGCAGTCGAACGAACAGATTTTGCCGTCGCTCGGCATGACGTTTATACCCAGCGATGAGCCGAGTCTGCGACTTGTGATAGGTCCGTAAATGGTGCTTGTGAAGAGGACGGTTTGCATGATGTTGCGGTGTTATTTGTTGGTTGAAATTAATTCTTCAAAGAGAGAAATGTACTGACTGGCAATGTTCTGGGCATTGAAACGGGTGCTCATCTGCCGATGCAGTTCTTCACGTGAAACGGGAGCCGTGAGTGCCCATTCTATTCCTTGCGCAAGGTGGGAAATGTCCTGCCATTTAGCCAAATAGCCGTTTGCCTTGTGCGTGATGATGTCATCTTGTCCGCCACGAAGGAAACTCACCGGTATGCAGCCGCTGGAAGCACCCTCAATCAGAGTGCCCGGCAGATTTTCGTAGCGTGACGTGGAAATCACTATGTGCGCGTTGCGGTAGATTCGGTTCAGCGCGTCATTGCCCGCCACTTTCCCTAAATATGTGAACGACACGGGAATCTGGTTCAGCAGCTGGTGGTCGCGGATGTCGCCGTAGAGAAGCAGGTGCAGCTGCTTGGAGAGTGCCGGTTTCTCTCGGGCAATGTATTGCAGTAATTCAAGCAGAATGTCGAATCCCTTTACATATTCATCGAGCCGCCGGGCCCCCATCACAATCACTTTCTTGTCTTTGGGGATTTGCGGTATGTCGGAAAGCGGCTGCCATTCGAAATCCTCAATCGGGAAAGGGTTGTTGATCACGCTTATGTCGGTGCTGCCCATCAGAGAACTTCTGCGGCACACGTCGGCAAGCCAGTTGCTCACCGCCACAAACCGGATGCTGGTGTTGGAATATAATTGATGCTTACGGTTCCAAGTGCTTAGTGCAAGTTTACCGTTTCCGCCAAGCAGGGGGCACGCTGTGCATTGAGTGAGGTATTGTGTGCAGTCGTGGGCATGGTGGCAGACACTGGTGCAGTTCCACATATCGTGCATCACCCAAACGACTGGTTTGCCGATTCTTGTAAGTTTCCTAACGTCACCAAGGCTCATCGTTCCCTGGTTTATCCAGTTGAGAACCACCACATCGGCATCCTTGACGATGGAATTGCGGGAAATGTCGGTTCCGAAGCTGCCGGTATCGATGGCGAAAAGATTCTGACGGCTCCATCCGTTACGGGCAAATATCTCGGCTCGTTCGGCAAGAAAATTGAATTTGTTTGCGAACTTGTTTCCAATGGTGGATACCGTAGGCGATGTGGTTTCTTTTTCAGTCACGAGCAGGTTTGCGGTTATGCCCGCTTTTCTGAGGGCATTCACCAGGCGGAGGCTTACCACTGCCGCTCCTCCCTGCGCATCGCTTCGGTTTACCACAGCCACTTTCATACGCCTGCACTGTTCATCTGATTTAGCATATCGTTGAGTTCACCGCTTGTGACGGTTCGCTTATTCTGCAGCATCTGGACCATTTGCCTGAGTGTTCGTTTCACAGAAGGACGAGCAAAGACTCCAGTCAGGTAGGATAAAGATCGATCGAAAAGGGGCTCAATCTCGTCCTCATCGAGCTGGCATGTGATGCGTCCTTCCTCAAGTATTGCGTCGAGCAAACGTCGGCGTATGGTCTTGTCAACCTGTCCGTTATCGAGAATCATTTTGCGGCTCAGAATGCTGGCAATGGCAAGCCCCATTCTGATCTGGAAGTGAGCAAAAATGGCGTTCCATGTCTGTTTGGCGGAAGACGCGAACATAAACTCATGGTTGAACTCTGGCGTGAAATTCAACGGATTTTCAGCATCAAGCTCAATGCCACACAGCAAGTTCTCCGCGTCATAGAGCGACAGAGCCAGCGCAATGCCCGCCAGAGAGTAACATTTGTCTATTTCGCTGCGATATTCCATTGTGATGTTGCTTTATTTGCGCCCGAAATCAGCTGGTATTTCGCCCCATTTGTCGGTTTGCCATTTCAGTATGGGGTTCTTCCATGAGTGAGTTCTCAGCCACTTTTCGGCACGCATCAGAAGTTGGAAAACATATTCATTTTCAGGGGTGCGGGCTATGGTGGTCTTCACCTGTCGGTTTCTGACCCATGCAAGGGCGGTTTTACTGTCGGTGTAGATGGCATTGTTCTTGCCCTCTTTCGAGTAGAGAGCAAGGGCATGTACTATTGCGAGAAACTCACCTATATTGTTGGTGGCTCCGGCAAACGGTCCCTGGTGGAAAATCTCTTTGCCGCTCATCACGTCCACACATCGGTATTCCATCATGCCTGGATTTCCGCTGCAGGCTCCGTCCACCGCAATGCTTCCGGGGATTATTTCCGGAATGGCTGCATAGTTCACCTTTTGTTTTGGACCATGGGCAATGGCACGGATCACTGCGCGGTCATCCTCGTCATCGTTTCGGAATGCCTCGATGGCTTCCTGCTGGCTGTTAAAGCTTTTGAAGCGTGCCCCGGGAAAGCCTTGCGTGCTTTCCTGACATTCTTCCCAGGAGTTGAACACGCACGTGGCGCGACCTTCCCAAACTACATACCATTTTCCCATAGTTTCTAATTCTGTATCTCTGAAAATGCAAAATTACGAAAAATTGCGTTTAATTCCACCGAAATGTATTATTTTTGTTAGCATGAAAGCAAATGGACACAATATGCAACCCATTTTTTTAGTGGGTTTTATGTGCAGCGGCAAGAGTACGCTCGGTGTGGAACTTGCCCGCCAGATGAACCTTAGGTTTATTGATCTTGACGATTACATTGAGCAACGTCAGGGGGCAACTATAGTGGAATTGTTTGCACGGATAGGGGAGGCCAGGTTCAGGGAAATAGAAACCGAGGCATTGAGAGAAGTTTCCAGACTGCACGATGTGGTGATTTCCTGCGGTGGAGGAACACCGTGCCATGGCTCAAACATGGCACTTATGAACCGACTGGGAACCACGGTGTGGCTTACCACCGGCACCGAGCGGATAGTGTCTCGTCTGTGCCTGCCGGAACACCGCGTGAAACGGCCGGCAACAGCAGGTCTCACCGATGAACAGATAACCCAGATGGTGCATGACACGCTTTCCAAACGTGAACCATATTATTCCCAGGCGCAGCTCAAATTCGACTCCACCCGAATCGAGACAGCCGAGGAAACAATCGAGACAGCCGCACAACTGAAAGAACTGCTATTGGCTGTTGGCCGTTGAATAGTTTGGGCGAGCGTCCCGAAGGGGTGTTGGCAGGAGATTCATAAATTACAGCCATCCGGCCTGGCGGTACCACTCGATGGCTTCGTGAACACCTTCCTGCAGGCTGTAGCGAGCCTCGAATCCAAAGTCGCGCTGCGCGTCGTGCGTGTCGCATTGCCAGTTGCGCTGCTTGAGAATGTGAAATTTATCGGGGTTCAGTGTGGAAGCTTTCAACGTTACTTTTCCCCACCATTCGGCTACATGGCACACCGCGTTCACAATCCATAGCGGACACACCACCGGAATGACGAATTTCTTGCAAAGTTCCTTCGCTACAATGGAGCGGAACTGTTTCTGTGTGTAACTTTTATTCTCGCTGATAAAATATGCCTTGTTCATCGCTCCCACTTCGAGAGAGTTCATCACGGCTCGGGCGAGGTCTTTAACATAGATGAACGTGAGCATCTGTTTCTTGAAACCCACACTGAAATCAAAACCGCATTTTATCGATTTCATCATCATGAAATAGTCGCGTTCATGGGGACCGTAAACGCCTGTGCAGCGGAAAATGGTGTAGGGGATTCCCGCAGTGAGCAGATAGGTCTCGGCTTTGAGTTTCGACACGCCATAGCGGGTGTTGGGTTGCGGGATATCTGTGATTTTGAAAGGAGTGTAGCCGGTTTCGTCGCCAGGACCCATCACGCTGAGACTGCTCATCAGCAGAAAAGTTTCGGGAACTGCGTCGATTTGTTTCAGAGTCTCAATCAGCAGGCGCATATAGCCGTAGTTCACGCGCTCAAAATCGGTGTAATTGGTGGCCTTGGTTGCCCCCAGGTTATGCACCACCATGTCCCATTTGCCGTGCTCTTCGGTGTGGCTCTTCAGCGTCGTCAGCAGGGCGTCTTCGTTGTTGAAATCGAGTTCAATGAAATTAATCCGAGGGTCGGTCAGAAACTGCCGGTTTGTGGAACGGCGCACTGCCGCCCAGGTTTCAAAACCGTGATTCAGGGCTTCTTCCACGAGATAGCCACCGATAAATCCGCCGGCGCCGGTGATGAGTATTCTTTTTGCCATGGTTTAGTTATTGTTTCTGTGGGATTAAAGTATGAAGTTGGCGATATATGTAAGAATCAGTATCAGCACGCCACCTGCATATACAAAATGTTTTTTTGCGAATTTTGCGATGGTGAAGGCATGGGCTATCTGCACCGCCAGACAGAGGTTCAGCATTGGCATGTAGATAAGCGCGTTATAGAAGTCCACAACCATCATTATCACCGATAATGTGGCAAGAGTGGTGAAAAAAGCGTTATAGACCCGTGTCTGGAGTCGGTAATTGAAGATGGTGACCATATTCACTACGGTGAGAATTATGGTAAGAATCACCACACCTACGGCGCTGATAATCACCACAGGAGCCTGAGGCAGGCTGAAAATGCTGTGCAGCCGCTCAAATTCCGGCAGGCGGAAATCGGAAAAGCTCACCACTCCCAATCCCAGCAGAATCCAGAATGGTGTGGCTATGCCCAGCAGCATGGCGAGGGCTCCCTTGAGGTTCATGGCTCGCATCTGCATGAATCCCAAAGCAAAAGCTACAATCAGGAAAATCGAGGAATAGAGGAATGTGGCGCATGTAGCAAGAATGGTGAAAATCAAATAGATGCTGCGTTGCGAAACGCCTTTCCGCTGATAGGAGGCGAAAAGAATGAATGCCATCACCACCGCTATCAGCGCCAATGTGGAGCCGGCATAGTAATTTGCGCTCACAACAGGCATCGAAGCCTGAAACAGCACAAACGACGATGCCGCAATGAATGTGTAGGTACGGACAAACGTGAACACTTTGTTCAGCAGATGAAGCAGCAGCGCCACGCTCACATTTATTGCAACGGTTGCCACAAGTGAGTGTGTTCCGTTTGCTTCGAGAAACTCGTCTGGGGCGAAGAATATTCCACCCTGTGCGGATAGAGACGGGAACCTCCCGCTGCTCCATGCCATTCCGGCAAGAACAGCAAATGCCAGAAAGGAGATTATCATGAACAGCTGGCTGTTGAAATACTCGTTGATCCGCTCGTGGTTCATCTTTATTAATTGGGGGTAAACTCGCTTCGCTCGAAATTATGGAGTTAAAGGTGAAGTTAAAATTGAAGTAAACGAGCTGCGCTCGTGGAAGTTAAAGATGGGGTGAATTCCGTTTTCAAACCGGTTTTTAGTCTTCGGGCAAGTCGCGTCGCTTCCACGATTTGCGGCGGCCATGTATAATTGTCCGCTCTTTGTCCTCGCCAAGCTGTGGTTTCCTGAAGCGGACGATACGCTTGTTGATTGCATCACCATGAACACGTCCGTCCTCATCGATACTGTCGCGGCTGTCGTGTCGCGGCTCAAAGCGGGATTTTTTTTCGGAACCATCGTCTTTTTTTACCCATTTTTTGAACGGTGGTTTCGCATCCGTTTTCGGCCGGTTCTTCCGCTCTTCCGTGAAACGAGGTTTCTCCTCGCGTGGTCGGGAGGCACGATGGTCAACGTAGGAACCACTGTAGATTTCGTAGTGGCGGAGTTCGCACTCCAGCGCACCGTTGTGCAGTGGGATACGCTCGTCGGCATGAAGTCCTATGTTGCTCATTGTCTCGTGGTCGAAACCTATTATCCACGCATCATAGCCCTGGAAAACATGCTTCAGCCGTCCGCCAAGAGTATCGTAGAGCATGTTGATGTCATCCATCTTAAGACGGTGGCCGTAAGGTGGGTTTGTGACGAGCAGTCCGTTCGGTTCGGGTGCCTGGACAAAGTCGGCAATGTCTTGGCGGAGAAGTTCAATGTGTTTCTCCATTCCAGCCGATTTTATGTTCTCGCGGCTGATGGCAATGGCTTTGCCAAGGATGTCGTATCCGTAAATCTTTCCGTTGAATTCGCGTTCCATACTGTCGTCATTGTAGATTTCGGAGAAGAGTTCCTCATCGTAGTCGCGCCAGTTTTGGAATCCGAAATTGCGGCGATACACTCCCGGCGGAGTCCCCGTGGCGATAAGGGCAGCTTCAATCAGGAATGTCCCTGAACCGCACATTGGGTCAACGAGCGGTCTGCTCCCGTCGTATCCCGCAAGCAGGAGGATGCCTGCGGCAAGAACTTCATTAATGGGTGCATCGGTCTGTGCGGCACGCCATCCACGCTTGAACAGAGGTTCTCCGCTGGAATCGAGCGAAAGAGTAACCTGATCTTCGGCAATATGAACGTTAATGAGAATATCGGGATTCTTGATGCGTATTGACGGCCGCTTATTGTATTTCGACATGAAATAGTCGGCTATGGCATCTTTCACCCGATAGGTGGCAAACTGTGAATGGCGGAAAATCTCGCTGAATATCGTGGCATCGATGGCAAACGTGGAGTCGGGTGTGAGGATGTCTTCCCAGTGAATGCGGCTCACCTGTTCGTAGAGTTCATCGGCGCTTGTGGAGCGGAACGATGCAAAGGGTTTCAGTATTCTCACTGCCGTTCTCAGGCAGAAGTTGGCGCGATACATCATTTCCTTGTCGCCGGTGAACGATACCATCCGCCTGCCTTCTGTTACGTCTTTTGCACCCAAATTTATCAGCTCCTGAGCCAATACGCCTTCCAATCCCTGAAAGGTCTTTGCCACCATTTCAAAATTCTCTGCCATAATTATATAAAAGTTAACGAGTTGACAAGTAAACAAGTTGACGGGCAGATACGCAGGTTATTGATAACCGACAACTTGCTTTGCTTCGCGTTTTCGGCTGCAAAGATAGCAAATAGTTTTCAGTTAATATCAGAGTGAAACAAAAAAGTTGCCGCTTGAGTTAATCCCAGGCGGCAACTTTTATTTCAAGACGAATGGAGTGGTTTGGCTTCGGTGCCGTGGCACAGGTTCCACCTGCTCCTTCGCATATTGCTTACTGACCTACCCAGCGTGATGCTGCCATTGCCGGTCCTTCTGTCTGGCGGATACCATGCATGAAGTGGATGTAGGCACGGCCAATGTAGTACTGGCTCCAGTAGTCGGTGAAGTTGGATTCTTTCCCCTTGGAGTTGAAACTGGTGATTTGACCCATGTCGTTACCGTTGTTGTCGATTACGTGGAAAGTGAAGTCCATGCGGTTGTAACCGCCGTTGTTGTAAATCGACTTTTTCAAAGGAATCGTGGTCCATCCGCACTGTTCGCCAAATCCGAAGGGTTTTCCGCACGGCACATCGTAAGCGCCTGCGTTGTCACCTTCTGTGAGCTGGTTCTTGAAGTAAGCCTGCAACTTGTAGGGATAAGGTTGGTCTTCGGTTTCATAGATGAAGTTGTAGAAATTGATGTTCACACCTTCACCAATGGTCTCAACGAAAGCACCGTCCACATCGTCGCGTCCGCTTGCCCATTCGCGCTGAGTGTCCTTGATAACGGGAATGTCGCCCTGTTCAGTTACGAGAGGACCTTGGTTCATGTCGTAGATAACGAGACGATACTGCTTGCCCGGCTCAAGGCTCACGGTGTTGCCCTTGAGGTCTTGCGAAGTGCCTGTATAGAACGGCTCCTTCACAATGCGTGTGAGCTGGTTGAGTTTGTCATCGCGAACACCCTTGCCGAGTATTGCGCTTTCCATCTTGGCAGAATATGCATTGCCTCCTTGAAGAGTCTCACCGTCAACCACCACCTTGTCGCCAGCCACAAAGTAAACCATATCGCCGGCTTTAACTGGAATGCGTTCGTAATAGCGGTTGATGTAATAAACCTCGCCGCTATTATCCTTTTCGTAGGTAATGTTCTCTATGCCATGAAGTTTCACTTCCACGGGGCCTGCAGGCACCGAGAAGAAGAGGTTGGTTCCTCCACCGGGGATGCCGTTGCGGGTTTGGAGAACAGCCGATAAGTCGTTCTGATATTCTATCCCGTTGATGTCGACCTGATATGCGTAGTTCGCAGCAGTGTTGTTGATAGGTGCGAAGTGCATTACCTGAACGTAGGCATGGGTCGCGGGATTTGCTTCGGTCATGTCATAGGTCACATCTTTGTCGCTGCAAGCGGCAAACAAACCCACGAACATTACTAATGTCAAATATTTAATATATTTCATCGTAGTTTTAATTTTAAGATGTGATAAAAACATTATTTAGGCATGTCGCCAGGATAAGCGAACCAGGGGATTGAGCACTGATAGTTGTCGGCCATTCCCGAAATTGGTCTGAGCTTCTCGAGCGACGGTTTGTTCCACATATACTCTGAGTTGTAACGCGGGCGGATGCGGAAGCAAGGCGAACCGTTGTTCTGCTTCACGTAAGCGCTCCTGCGACCTTGTACCTGTGCCGGAGCGAGGTAGAAGCCCTTGAACACTTTGCTTGCGTCATCGTCTCTCTTTTGCTTCACACTTGAGAGGTCCCATCCGTTTCCAGTGCCGGGATAGTCGCCAGTGTATTCCACATCGTAGAAGTACTTGCGCTGGTCAACCCAAGCTTCGCTTGCGCCCCATGGGAAGAGGTGCACGAACTTCTGCATCATGATGTGCGAGAGAGTGAGTGTTCCTGCGGTCAAACCTCCAACATACGGACCGTCGAGATATTTGTGGGCAATTTTGCGGAAAGTTTCTTTTTTCAGCTTGTCGCCGGCATGATACATGGTCTTCGAAACTTCGTTCAGGCTTCCTGCCACCATGTAACGCTCAGTGAAGTCCATGTCGGCAGCCACAGCTTTCTTGAAAGCAGAGAGAGCGTCGCCCTTAGAGCCATGCTTGAATTCAATTTCAGCAAGGTCGAACATCAGCTCTCCATAAGTCATGAGAATATATGGAGCATCGTCGCGATAGAGCCAGCGTCCAGCACCGTCTTTGGCACTTGTGGCGGCTTCGCGGCGTCCCCAGAAGTTGGGCGCGGTAGCAATAGGACCACCAGCTGCAGTGAAGCCCGAACCGCGGAATGTGAAGTCGCGCAGAGCGGCTTCCTCGTCGGTCGAAGCTACGTCATTTCCAGCTTCGGTGGCGAGTTTAACCAGTGCGCGTGGGTCGAAGTGACCGGCATCGCGAGTGGTGTCGCAAACGATTTGCTGAGCAGCCAGTTCGTAGGGATAGTCGGCATGGCTGGGATTTTCCACGGTAGTCTTGTTGCCGTCGGCATCGTATTCGGGCACCGTACCGGTCATTACCTGCACGGCATAGTCGTGCTGCCAGTAAACATTGCTCAGGTTGCCGCGATACGGCCCCCAGAAGTTGTTATAGCCACTTTCTGCGGCATCAGCGCTGCCACCCCAAACTTTCAAGGCTGCATCGTCGTCGGGACTTGAGAAGCCCTTGGAAACAGCGTCCTTGAAATCTGCGTAGTATTTGCTCTTGAAGTCTTTCTTGTTCGAGAGCGATGCGAGGTTGCGTGCAATTACGGTATAAGCGAATTTAATCCACTTTTCCTTGTCGCCGCCGTAGATCCAGTCGTTGCCGCTAATCTTGGTGCTGTAGTTGGTCTTGTCTTCGCGTTGCAGCAGTTCGATAGCGGTTTTTGCCCATTGGCGAACCTGCTCGTAAACTTCGTCCTGATAGTTGTAGGCGTGAGTAAGCTGGTTAGGTACGAAAGCGTCGGTGAGAATGACTTCACCGTTCACCTTTGTGAGGAAGTCCCATGAATAGGCTTTCATGGCATATCCTATACCAGCCATGGTCCAGTTCTCGTTTTCAAGCGACTGATTGATGAGATTCTCAAGGTTCATTCCCTGAGTCCAGTAAACCATGCGCCAAGCCTCACCGGCAGCATCGCTTGCTTCAGAGTAGTAGTGGTTGGCGAAACTGGTGTAACTGCTTGTTCCCATCATCTGGGTGAGAGGACCAAGTGCGCGGATGTCCCAGTAGCAGCCTTGATAAGCCTGCTGGATACCCGAGAGATAGAGGTGCGCCTCAACGTTGTCGGGAGCATCACCATTCTTGTTCACATCGAGATAGTCGTTGCAGCTGGTAGTTGCAAGAGCGAAAACCATCGACAGAAGTACTAATAATATTGAATGTTTTTTCATCGTTATTTTCCTTTCTTAAAGAATTATAATTAGAATGTTACGCTCAAACCAAACGAGAATGTACGCGGGCTTGGCAGCGACCAGTAGTCGTAACCTTCACCACCTGTACCACCGGCTGCAGCACTCATGGTGTTACCAGCTACGTCAATACCAGTGTAGTTTGTGATTGTAAAGAGGTCATTACCCGAAACGTAAACACTTGCGTTCTGAATCAGGCCGCGTGTTACTTTCTGCAACCATGCATCGGGTACTATGTAAGCGAGGCGCAATTCCTGGCAACGGATATAGTTGATTTTATCCTGAATCCACGATTCGTTGTCGGCATTGTAGAGTGCTGTGGCACCATAGTGGAGCCAGTTGATTGCGATGTTGTTCTCGTGCGGAGTCGGGGTGTTCTCCCAGCCGTCTTTGAGAACGCCGTTGAACACGTAGCTGCCGTCGTTGAGGCGGAGAGCCACAGATTGCTCGCTGAATCCGCGTGCCATCATTTCGCGCATTGTGGCGTTGTAGATGGTGGCGTGGAAACGTCCCTGGAACATAGCGCTCAAGCGCCAGTTCTTGTAGCGGAGAGCGGTGGTGATACCAAAGCGGAGCTTCGGCTCGCGGTCACCGATAACTTCCCACGTGCTGCCTACGATTGGCAGACCGGTGGTCGGGTTAATCAGCACCTGACCTGCGTCATTGCGCTCAACTGCCAGTGCCGAGAAGGCGGTGATAGGAGTGCCCTGGGAAATACCAGTACGAACGTTGCCGTAGTTCCAGGTGTAGGGGTTGTAGTATTCCGAAACAGCTTCAGGAAGTTCCACCACCTTGCTGCCTGTGTGCGACATGTTCAGACCGATGTTCCAAGTGAAGTCGCGTGTCTTGATAGCGTCCACGTCAACGTGTGCTTCCCATCCCCAAGTGTTGAATGTACCAACGTTGAGAGTATTCAGCACGAAGCCGGTTCCGTAAGACATACGGAAGTTCTCCACAATCTGGTTCTTGTTGTGAGTGCGGAACCAAGTGAAGTCGGCATTGATACGGTTGTTCCAGAAGCGACCTTCGAGACCGATTTCGTAAGAAGTGGTAATCTCAGGTTTCAGATTTGGGTTCGGGCCGGTGTAGCCATATTTGAAACCACCACCGGTGAGGCCGGTTGGCTCAAGCTCAGGATTGATGGCAAGAGGAGCAGCGTCCTTACCAACCTGTGCTATAGCGCCACGGAGTTTCAAGTAGTTCATCCAGTCGAGGTTCTTCAGACCGTTGAGCTCTGTAATCACCCAAGATGCCTCCACTGCGGGATAGAAGTAAGAACGGTTGTCAACAGGAAGCGTCGAGGACCAGTCGTTACGGAAACGAGCGGTGAGGAATGCCATGTTGTTGTAGCCGAATTCCACTTGACCCGAGATAGCCTGCAGGCGACGTTTTGTGCTGCGTTTCTTGCTAACTACGGTAGATGGCGTACAGTTGTTGATTGAGTACAGATCGTCGAGCACCAGGAAGTTGCTGCCGTAAGAAGCAAGGCTTGTTACGCCTTTCTCATACTGGTGGTAACCAACTTGAATTCCAAACGAGAATTTCTCGTTCAGGAATGTGTTGTTGTAACCTGCAAGGATGTTGAGCGTCGGGTCGCTGTTGTTGTATTTCACAATGCTGTAGCTACCGGAGTTCTGTGCATCGTTCGAAGTCAGGTTGTAGGTGCGGTAGTAGGGGTGAGTTCCGTTTTCGTAGGTCGAAGTGGAAACGTCGAAACCGAACTGTGCGCGAACGTAAACGTGCTCAATCGGAGTGAAGTTGAGCGAGAATGCGCTGATGAAACGGTCGGTCTCATCATGGTTCAGGTTCTTGTACATACCGAACAACGGGTTCAGCAAGTCACCGTCGGTGTAGTATTCGGGATAGCGCATGTGGCGGCCGTCTTCTGCAAGATAGTTGCTCATGTCGTCCACATTAGGCCAGCGGTAAGAACGGGCCAGCGGGCCGTTTGCACCACGAGCCACCTTGTCGTTCTTCTGGTTCACATACTGCATGCTGCCTTCGAAGCGGAGCCACTTGGTGAGCTCGGCGCGTCCGGCAAGTGAGAAGTTGGTACGTTTTAGATTAGTGGTCTTGATGACACCGCTTTGGTCGAAGAACGAAGCGCTGGCACGAACACTCATCTTCTCGTTACCTGCCTCAACCGATACGTTGTGCTTGTGCAGGAAACCTGTCTGGAGCACAGCCTTGGCATTGTCATAGTAAGGAATGCTGCCGTCGTAAACACCTCCGTAGTGGTTGGTGTAGTAGTAGTTGGTTGCACCATAGGCACCATTGGTATAGGTGTCCTGAATCTTTGGCCATCCATAGGCACGCGACCAAGAGAGCTGATTGCTGTAGGTGATTTTTGCGCGACCGTTGCGGCCTTTCTTCGTGGTGATGATGATGGCACCGTTCGATGCGTCAGAACCATAAAGAGCGGCTGCAGCAGCACCTTTCAGCACTGTCATGCTTTCGATGTCTTCGGGGTTGAAGTCGTTACCGCGGCTTGCGTAGTCCATGTAGCGGGTAGCAAGACCCGAAACATCGTCGGCAACTGCCAGTCCCTTCGACGGGTCGAACGAGGTGTTGTTCATCGGCATACCGTCAACCACATACAGCGGCTGGTTGTTTCCCGAAAGAGATGTTGCCGAACGGAGCACCACTGCCGTGGATGCACCAGGAGCACCACCGGATGAGATTACGTTCATACCGCTCACACGTCCCTGGAGGGCGGAGATGAAGTCGGTACGGCCAGACTCGGTGATGTCGGTGGCTTTCACGTTCTGTGCCGATGAACCCACGGCACGTGCAATACGTTTCACACCGAACTCAGCGGTAATCACCACTTCATCGAGTTGGTTGCCTTTGTTCTCGCCGAACATCACGTTTGCGGCTTGGGCTGCCGGCAATTCCATTGCATCATAGCCCACGTAAGAGAACACAAGGGTTGAACCCTTGGGTGCATTGATCGAGTAGCGACCGTCGAGATCCGTAACGGTTCCGCGGTTAGTACCCTTAACCTTTACGGATACGCCAATCATTGGCTCTCCGGTAGCGTCTTTCACAACGCCGGTTACTTTTTCACCGTTGGTCTGCGCTACAGCTGCAAAACCCTGATGGGAATCTGTCATCCCGGTTGGGGCTCCGCACGCAAAAATAAGCGCTGCCAACAATACACATTGTTTTTTCATACGCTAATGTTTTGTGATTAAGTAGTTTAAATTAGTTAATTAGTTGGTTGAAAAAATAAAAAATTCTGTTTTTCTGATGCTAAAAAAGGTATGACCTGCTGTCCGAAAACGGACAGTTAAACACAATCGTAAACTTTTTTAGCACACCAAAGTAAACACTTTTTTATAAATTGAGCAAAAAAAATCATAATAAATCCATAAAAAATTCATAATACCCCCAAAGCAACCATTTTATTATAATCTTTTTGTCTTTCGTGGAGTTTTGTCTCACTTAACACTGATTAACATTCCGGTCAAAACAGGCCGTTTTTAATCGTCCGTTTTTTTTCAGCAACAGAAATCTGGGCCGAATTGTTAATAAATATCCCCATTTTTCACATTTAAAGTGTTAAAACTTTATTTATAATGTAAATTTTTTTGTGCATTTCAAAAAAATACTTAATTTTGGCTCTGTATTTAAAAAATGACTTTAGAAATATGATGAAAAACGGACCTTTATAAACTGTCTCTCAGAGGCAGGAATCTTATAACCAGTAGTATTTAAACCGGAAAACCATTTAATTCAATTTTTAATTTAATAACCAATTTAAAAAAGTGCGTATGAAGAAAAAGTTAGCTCTTTTTGGAGCACTAATTCTGAGTTGTGGCATGTGGACCAACGCTTTTGCGGAGCCCGCACCACAAGCATCTGTGGCCGAATCTAATGTGGTCACAATTTCGGGCACAGTCGTTGATGACAAGGGTGAACCTGTTATCGGCGCCAGTGTCAGTGAAATCGGTACTATTCGTGGCACTGTTACAGACTACGATGGTAAGTTCACTATGAGAGCAGCTCGCAATGGCAAGTTGCAAATCTCTTCTGTGGGCTACAAGACCGTTACGCTTGCCGCTTCTAATGGCCTGAGAGTTGTTCTCGCTGAGGACAAGGCCCTCCTCGATGAAGTGGTGGTTGTGGGTTATGGTACACAACGTAAGGCCAACCTTACCGGTGCCGTTAGCAACGTTGACGTGTCGAAAGTTCTGGAATCCAAGAGCGAGACCGATGTGAGCAAAGCTCTCCAGGGAACTGTTCCCGGCCTCACCATCCTGAACAACGATGGTCGTATTGATTCCGAGGCTTCGCTGGTGATTCGTGGTATCGGTACTTTGTCGAACAGTGGCGTTTCCACACCTCTTTATGTGGTGGACGGTGTGCCAACCGACAATCTCTCTTACCTCAACACTAACGACATCGAGAGCATCTCGGTGCTGAAGGATGCAGCTTCAACATCTATCTATGGTACCCGCGCTGCTTTCGGTGTAGTTCTCATTACCACAAAGAATGCTCATGTTAAGGACAACATCAGGGTTTCTTACAAGAACAACTTCTCGTGGAGTCAGGCAACTACTCTGCCGGAATACCCCAATGTTCCCACACAGGTGCAGGCTCTTATCGACGACAACTACCGCAAGGGTAATGCCGCTGAGCTCTTTGGTATGTACATGGACAGCGATGAATTCCAGGCTGGTATCAACAACTGGATTGCAAAGCATGGTGATACCAAGTCGGGTTATCGCGAGATGATCTATGGCGATGACTATGACAAGTATGGCTACTATGCAAACTGGGATGTAGGCGGCATCATGTTTAACAAAGCTGCTCCTGCTCAATCACACAACATCTCGGTTACTGGAAACAGTGGCAGGACAAACTACTATCTGTCCTTCGGGTACAATCAGAAGCAAGGTCTTCAGAACTTCAACCCCGACAAGATTAAACGCTACAATGCAACGGTGAACGTATCGACTCAGGCTACCGACTGGCTGCAGATCGGTGCCCGCATCGCATACAACGACCGCACTTATGATGGCGTATCTAACCGTCAGAACTATGGCAATGCCGGATATCAGTACCTGTGGCGCTGGGGTTCGTTCTTTGGTCCTTATGGATATTTCGTGAACGAAGACGACGGCCAGGCTTATGATGCCCGCACCATGATCGGTTACCGCAAGCAAGGTGGTGAGAGAATGCGTCACATGAACAACCTGCGTCTCACAGGCTTCCTGAAAGTTAACCTCTGCAAGGGTTTGACATTCAACGGTGACTACACATTCATCCGCAAGAACACCAAGTATAAAGATGTGGGTCTTGTTCCTAACCTCTACAACACTTGGGGTCTTGCTCCAACAGCTCCATCGAACCTTGGAACTACTTCAACCTGGATCGAATCTGACCACAGCGTTTACCAGAACCAGGTGTTCAACGGATACTTCGAGTTCAGCAAACTGTTCAACAACACTCATAACCTGAAAGTTTTGGCTGGTGCAAACCTCGACAAGGCAGATTATGAATATCTGTACTACGAGCGTCATGGCATCCAGGATCCAAAAATGCCTGAACTTGCACTCACCAACGAAGACTACACCTACAGCCACTCGCACACTCATCAGGGTTCGGCTGGCTTCTTCGGTCGTATCAACTATGACTACAAGGGCATCTACCTCCTCGAACTCAACGGACGCTACGACGGCTCCAGCAAGTTCCCCAGCGGAGACCAGTGGGCATTCTTCCCATCAGCTTCTATCGGTTATCGCATCAGTGAAGAAGCTTTCTTCGCTCCTCTGAAGAGAACCATCTCGAATGCAAAGATTCGTGCTTCTTATGGTGTGATCGGTAACCAGGAAATCGGTGCCGACATGTTCCTCGAGACAATGTCCAAGCAGGCCAACAGCGTGAACTGGCTGGGAACTGGCAGCTCGCGTTACGACTACTTCACCGCTCCTAAACTGGTGTCGAAGTCACTCACATGGGAGAAGATCAAAACCACCAACATTGGTATCGACCTGAGCTTCCTCAACGGCGAGTTTAACTTCAGCTTCGACTGGTATCAGCGCGACACTAAGGACATGCTTGCTCCGGGTAAGGCACTGCCTAACGTACTTGGTGCTTCTGCAGCTTGGGAGAACGCAGGTTCTCTCCGCACTCGTGGATGGGAAATCACTCTCGATTGGCGTCGCCGCTTCAACGAGGTTAACGTTTATGCAATGTTCAACCTGAGCGACTATAAGACCAAGGTTACAGAGTGGGACAGCAACAACCTGATCAACACCAACTACTCCGGTAAGGAATATGGTGAAATCTGGGGCTTCGAGACCGACCGCTACTTCGACTTCAGCGACTTCAACGGCAAGGACGACGCTGGCAAGTGGATCTACAAGGAAGGTGTTGCAAGCCAGACCAAACTTGAAAGCGGCGGCTTCGTTTACGGCCCGGGCGACATCAAGTTCGTGGATCAGAATGGTGACGGCGTGATTGACTGGGGTGATGGTACTCCCGAAAACCACGGCGACCTTATCAAGATTGGCAACAGCACTCCGCGCTTCCAGTACTCGCTCCGCTTGGGTGCCGACTGGAGAGGATTCGACATCGACATGTATATGCAAGGTGTGGGAAGGCGCAAAATGTGGACTCAGTCTGCGTTCGTTATGCCTATGACACGTGGTGCCGACGCACTCTATGCTAACCAGACCGACTATATCACCGAGGCTGAATTCAACGATGGCATCATCCGCCAGAATGCTGAGTTCCCGCGTATGTGGGACGGTGGCGCCGGCCAGGGTAATGCTTCTTCAAGCATCCTCAGCGGCGGTCGCTACAACTTCTATCCGCAGACTCGCTATCTGGTTAACATGGCTTACCTGCGCATGAAGAACATCACTCTCGGATACACTCTGCCAAGAGCACTCACCCGCAAAGCTTATTTGGATCGCGTTCGTATCTACGCATCGTTCGATAACCTCTTCGACATCGTGAACCACAACAATCACACAGGTATTGATCCTGAGATGAACAACGGTGAAGGTTCATATGGTAATGGTGTATGGGGACGTATTGACCCGATTATGCGTACTTATTCATTTGGTATCCAAATTGATCTTTAATATTTAATTAATGTGTAATTAAACTATTAAAGAATAAGGAATACATTATTTGATAATTACTAATGAAAAGTATTAAAATGAAGAAGATATTTTTATTTTTCGCTGCAGGATTGCTGCTGTCTTCGTGCTCCGATCTGCTTGATACAGAACCATACGATAAGTTTACGAAGCAAAATTACTTCACAAGCGAAACCAACGTTGAGCTTTTCGCCAACTACTTCTACAACACTTTCACGGGCTTCGGCTCGGGTAGTGGCGATTACTACTTCAACACTCTGAACGACGACCAGGCTTCTACCGGTATTACCAACTGGTCGTTCACGTCTGTTCCAGGTACCTCTGGTTCTTGGAATACTCCTTATACTGAAATCCGTCGTGCCAACACTCTGATTGATGCCGTTCCCCGCGTTGAGTCAATGAGCGAGGAAAGCCAGAAAAACTGGATCGGTATCGGCCGCCTCTACCGCGCTTGGCAGCACTACAAGCTGGTGCGCGCCTATGGCGACTGCTACTATGTGGACAAAGAGCTCGACAGCAGTGACGCCGACATCCTCTATGGTCCCCGCCAGAAACGCAACGATGTGATGGACAAAGTTCTCGAAGACCTCGATTACGCTGTTAACAACATCAAAGCTAACGAAGACTCGCGTGTTGCTTTCAACAAGTGGGTGGCTCTGGCTATGAAGACCGAAATCTGTCTGTTCGAAGGTACTTACAGCAAGTATGTCAGCAAGGACGACACACGTGCTAAAAAATACCTCACTGAGGCAAAGAATGCTGCCAACGACATCATGACTTCGGGCAAATACAGCCTCAATGGTGAGTATAAGGCAAACTTCGATTCCGAGGATCTTAAGGGCAACAATGAGATGATTCTCTACAAGCACTATGTTAAGGGTATTATGGGACATGGTACCATCGACTACACCTGCGGTTCTACTCAGGTTAACGGTATGACGAAGGATGCTTTCGACAGCTACCTCTTCCTCGATGGAAAACCATTGGCCAACACTTCCTATGACACCAGCGACAAGGGCAAAGTTGTGTCGATTGACGACAATTCCGGTTATGGCGAAGCTAAGCACATCGACATCACCGACGTGCTCGCTAACCGCGACCCGCGTCTCTCCGCCCAAGTAGATAATATCCTCCAGTTCCCCGGCAGCGGTTACGCTCGCTTTGGCGGTGCTCAGTCAACAGCTTCCACTGGCTACGGTGTGCTCCTGTTCGACAACAAGAAGTATGCATCCGACAATGCAGCCCGTCAGTCGACCAACGGTAACTACTCCGACGCTCCAATCTTCTGGTATGCCGAGATTCTTCTCGCTTATGCAGAGGCTGCTGCAGAACTTGGTTCTATCTCTCAGGGCGACCTCGACAAGTCCATCAACAAACTCCGTGACCGCGTGGGCATGCCTCACCTCTCGACCAGCCCCGACAGCGACCCCGCCAACAACATGGGCGTGAGCGCGCTGATTTGGGAAATCCGTCGTGAGCGTCGCGTGGAAATGATGTACTGTATGAACGACCGCTACTACAGCCTGCAGCGCTGGAACCAGCTCGACAAGCTAGATACTCAGAAGTATCCGAACCTGAGCCGTGGCGCGTATGTACAGGGCTTCGATGCCGACGGTGTGAGCCTGAAGGATATTAATATAGATTCCGACGGCTACATCAACTGCAAGAACAATGGTGCTGAGCGTATCTACAACTCTAAGTACCTCCTGTTCCCGATCCCCAACGACCAGAGTACTCTCAATCCTCAGATTGGTCAGAACCCAGGTTGGTGATAAATTCTGGAAACATAAAGCGCACAAATCGTGCGCCTGTTCAAAAAAGCCTGCTATTCCGCAGGCTTTTTTATTGACCAACCGGAAATCATAATACTTTCATTCTCACAACGTTGAGGGAACATGTGATGATCATCAAAAAAATATTTGAAAAAAAGTTGTCTGAAAATTTGTTTCGTATTGCATAAAGTTCGTAACTTTGCACCGCTTTTCGCCCCTGGAGGGGGAAGGGCAATGGTTCATTGAAATGATTGCAATGTTTGTACAGGAGATGATATGCAAGCGAGAACACGAGGAAGCGGGAAACCGAGTCTGCGAGTGCTCGTCAAGACAGAAATCCTTAAGGACAGGTGAAGAAGATACGAAATCTGGCGTTTACAATTTAATCCGAGGTGGCCGTCGGTCGGACTTTTTCTTGTCGGAGTGTGTGTTCTGGACGCGGTGCGTTGCAGATACATATATATAAATAAATTGTGTATTTGTTTTTTTCTAATGAGAAGAAGATACATGAGATAAATGACAACGAAGAGTTTGATCCTGGCTC
>JAGCVR010000170.1 GCA_017962285.1 Muribaculaceae bacterium
ACACGACGAACTCACAGCCCTCATGGGAGGCGAACAGGCACCATTCAATATCGAAGGCAATCCGGCAGTGATTCTGATGTCGGGTCTGCAGGGTTCCGGTAAAACCACATTCAGCGGTAAGCTAGCGCGCAAATGCAAGGCTGAAAAGGGAAAAAGCCCGCTGCTCGTGGCGTGCGACGTGTATCGTCCTGCCGCAATAGAACAGTTGAAGGTGCTCGGAGAGCAGATAGGCGTTCCCGTTTACAGCGAACCTGAATGCAAGAATCCAGTGGAAATTGCTCAGAGAGGTATTGAAGAGGCCCGTGCCAAGGGTTACAACCTTGTGATAGTGGACACGGCGGGTCGCTTGGCTGTCGATGAGCAGATGATGCAGGAAATAGAGTCGATAAAGAATGCCATAAATCCGTCGGAGACATTGTTCGTTGTGGATTCAATGACCGGTCAGGATGCGGTGAATACCGCCAAGGAGTTCAACGACCGTCTGGATTTCGACGGTGTGGTACTGACCAAACTCGATGGTGATACCCGTGGCGGTGCTGCTCTGTCGATTCGCTCAGTTGTGAACAAGCCCATCAAGTGGGTGGGTACAGGCGAGAAGATGGAAGCCATCGATCCGTTCCGCCCAGCCGGAATGGCGGACCGAATACTGGGAATGGGCGACATAGTGTCGTTTGTGGACCGCATGCAGCAGCAGTATGACGAGGAAGAAGCGAAGCGCCTGCAGAAGAAACTCGCCAAGAACCAGTTCGATTTCAACGACTTCCTTGCCCAGATTTCCCAAATCAAGAAAATGGGTAATTTGAAAGACCTGGCATCGATGATTCCCGGAGTAGGGAAGGCTATAAAGGATATCGACATCGACGACAATGCGTTCAAGAGTGTGGAGGCTATGATTCATTCAATGACTCCTTATGAGCGCAGTCATCCCGAAGTAATGAACGGCAGCCGTCGCCAGCGCATAGCGCAGGGTAGCGGCACGTCTATTCAGGAAGTGAATCGTCTGTTGAAGCAGTTTGAACAAACGCGCAAGATGATGCACCAGGTGAGCACGATGAATCCCATGAAGATGATGCGTGCTGCGCGCAAAAGAAGATAAAATTCATTGAAAACCCTTGAGGATGGTTGTTATTGACGGTAAAAAGGTCGCAGCGGAGATTCGTAAGAAAATCTCTGCCGAAGTGGACAAAATGATTCTCCGTGGGGAGCGTCGTCCGCACCTTGCCGCCGTTCTCGTGGGTGATAACCCCGCAAGCCAGACCTACGTGAGAAACAAGGTCCGTGCTTGTGATGAATGTGGCTTTTCTTCCACAGTGGTGCGGATGAAGGCTGATGTCAGTGAAGACGAATTACTCGAAAAAATCACAGAACTTAATGCCAATCCCGAAGTGGACGGATATATCGTTCAGTTGCCTCTGCCGCCGCAGATCTGTGAGCAGCGCGTGATTGAAGCCATAGATTACCGCAAAGATGTGGATGGTTTCCACCCCATGAACGTGGGACGGATGTCAATAGGTCTGCCCGGAATTAAGCCTGCCACTCCTCAAGGCATCCTGATGCTTCTTGAGCGCTATGGAGTGGAGACGCAGGGCAAACATTGCGTGGTGATAGGGCGCAGCAACATCGTGGGGCGACCCGTTGCAACGCTTTTGGTTCAGAAGGCATTGCCCGGCAACTGCACGGTTACAATCTGCCACAGCGCTACCAGCAACTTGAAGGAAATAACCCGTCTTGCTGACATACTGATAGTGGCGATTGGTGTGCCGCATTTTGTTACTGCCGACATGGTAAAGGACGGTGCGGTGATAATCGACGTGGGAATCTCCCGCGTGGAGGATGGGGATGCTCCGCGAGGCTATTCGCTTGCTGGCGACGTGGATTTCGAGAATGTGAAGGAAAAATGCAGTCACATCACTCCAGTACCAGGGGGAGTGGGGCCAATGACCATTGCGTCGCTGATGACCAACCTGCTCAAGTTGCGTCAGATGAACGACAACCAGAAGTAACAACCAAACCAGTGCAGAATTATGAATAGTATGCTGTGGATATTGCTTCTTTCGCTGCTTTCATTGCTCGAAGGTGCGCATAGCATAGATTTCACTTTCGTGGGTGATGCCATGCAGCACGGACCTCAAATCAAGGCGGCTCGCATGGCGGATGGCACATATAACTACAAGGGCTGCTTCGATTATGTGGAAGACGATATTTACGGCGCCGACTATGCCGTGGTGAACCTGGAGTGTCCGCTCGGCGGAGCGCCTTATACCGGCTATCCGGCGTTCAGCGCCCCCGATGAATATGCCAAGGAGTTGAAGCGTGTGGGGTTCGATTTGTTTACAACCGCAAACAATCACTGCCTCGACCGCCGCGACAAAGGACTTGTGAGGACAATAGAAGTGCTCGATGCCATGAACATTCCCCATGTGGGGACATACAAAAACCGTGCGCAACGCGCAGAATCACTGCCTCTTGTGGTGGATGTGAAAGGCGTGAAAGTGGGATTCCTGTCCTATACCTATGGCACTAATGGGATTTCTGTTCAGGGCGATGCTGTGGTGGACCTGATAAACCGGCAGCAAATCTCCCGTGATATAGCCGATGCCCGCAAAGCCGGAGCGCAGCTTATGTGCGTGTATATGCACTGGGGCATAGAGTATGTGCTGCAGCCCGTGAAAGAACAGCGCGACCTTGCCGATTTCCTTGTGGATGAGGGAGTGGATATGATTATCGGCAGCCACCCGCATGTGGTGGAACCTGTGGAACTGCGCTACAGCCCCCGACATGGTAAACAGGTGCTTGTGGTTTACAGCCTTGGAAATTTCATCTCCAACCAGACCACCATCGACAGCCGTGGCGGTGCCATGGTGAAAGTGCGTGTAGCGGTAGGCGACGGTGTGCCGCAGGTTGCAGATGTGGAGACAAAATTGTTTTTCGTGCAGAAACCTCGTGCCGCCGGTGAAAACTATGTCTTGATTCCTGAGGACCGCGAAGACCTTCTCCGCCTTGATTCCCGTGCCGAATTCACCGCTTTTATGTCGCGGGCGGCAAAGACCCTTGGCAGATAAATCATCTCTTTTTTCAAAAAAATCCCGCAAAAATTTGGAATTGTAAAATTTTTGTGATTATTTTGCATTTGTAAATTACAAAATCAAATTATTAACTTAAAATACAGAAACGAGATGAAAAAATTTTTGGTTATAGCATGTGCTTTATTGCTCGGCATATCTTCGGCAAAAGCTGAGGCAGGTCAGATGGCTGTTGGCGGCAATGTGCTTTATGGTACTGAAATAAAGAACGTGGGTATCGGTGCCAAGTATCAGTTGGGAATCTGGAAAGATTTGCGCGCTGAGGCAGGATTTAACTATTTCTTCAATAAGGAAGATGATTTAGGTATCAAGTGGCACATGTGGGAACTGAACTTGAATGCCCACTGGGTTTTCGGCATTTCGAGCAAGGTGAATATTTATCCACTCGTGGGTTTGACCTATGTAAGCTATGCCACACATGGCGACAGCCACGGTAAGTTCGGTCTTAACCTTGGCGGTGGAGTTGAATATAATGTAATCGACCATTTGGCACTTTTCGGTGAAATCAAGTATTCGCTTGTAAGCAAATACGACCAGGCAGTGTTCGGCATTGGCGCGATGTATAAGTTCTAAGTGTTAGACGTATATTATGAGTATGGCGCGGTAAAGTGGGTTTGCCGCGCCATCATTTTTTGTCTTTCACTTCCTGTTCTCAGCACATTACTTCATTCTTTCTCTCCATTCTTTTTCCCTATTTGTGTGGACGGTTAAGGTAAAAAAAGTAAAAAAAAAGCGGTGAGTTTTCACTTTTTCTTAAAAAATAGTATATTTGCAAACAACTAGAAAAATTTCGAGG
>JAGCVR010000171.1 GCA_017962285.1 Muribaculaceae bacterium
AGTGGATACGTTTGACAGTATCGGCTGCCGGTCTGCGCATTATCAACCGCATCGGTTTGGATGCCGCACTGAAGAAGGCTGCTGCAGAAGGAAATTTAACAGAAATCAGAACTTTGTAAAACAGGAAAATTATGGCAAAGAAAGCTAAAGGCGATAGAATTCAAGTTATCCTTGAGTGCACAGAGCAGAAGGCAAGTGGTGTTCCCGGAATGTCGCGCTATATTACGACAAAGAATCGCAAGAACACAACCGAGCGTCTTGAGTTAAAGAAATACAATCCATACCTGAAGAAGGTAACGGTACATAAGGAAATCAAGTAAAAACTTTTTAAGATATGGCAAAAAAAGTAGTTGCAACGCTTCAGACCGGTGAAGGTCGCATGTATAGCAAAGTGATAAAGATGGTTCGCTCGGCTAAGACAGGTGCGTACGTGTTTGAGGAGAAGATGGTTCCCAACGATAAGGTTGACGAGGCATTGAAATAATCCCGACGATAGACTGCGAGTTCCGACTCGCGAAATCATAAATCAGGCTTGCATTTCCCATTTGGGAGATGCAAGTTTTTTATATAGGTCTTTTGGATTGAGGTGGAATCTGTGCCGTGCTACGGGCTGCCAGCCCGTAATACGGTACTGCGTGTTGAAACTTCCACTTTCCTTTTCTTTGTGAAAATATCGTTTTTGGTATGTGAGAAGTCGCAAAAAAAATGTAAATTTGCAAGATTTATAAAGAGAAAGAAGCAAACATGATAAGACTTTCAGTAACATTAGTGATTATTTTCTGTTCGGCGGCGATGATGATTGTGAACGGTCAGAGTTCCCGCAGTTCCCGCTCGCGGAGCGCGAATCATGCACCAGTGGAGCAGAAAAGTGATAGCAGGAGCGCAGAGAGTGCGAGCACAGAAGAAGTATATGAGTTCAGAGGTCCGAAGCGAGGCAGCGTGCTTTCAAGAAGAGTGCTTCAGGATCGCAGTGCGGAACAGGATGAGGCCGTGAGGAGAATATGGATGAATATGGTGGATATACCCGGCACGAATTTCAAGATGGGTCGCTACGAAATAACGCAAGGCGAATGGACTGCTATAATGGGTGCGGATCCATCGAATTTTGATGGAGATAATCTGCCGGTTGAGAATGTGAGTGTTGAGGATTGCGAATTGTTCATTGCAAAGTTAAACAGGCTCAGCGGACGCCGTTATCGCCTGCCTACCCGGACAGAATGGATTAAGGCCGCTACCGGTCAGGACGAGATCGTCCTGGAAGCAGGCAAGAGCAACACACTCTCGGATGATGTGAACTATGAAAATATGTCGTGGTATGCTGGCAACAGTGGCAACAGGACGCATGATGTGGGCAGCAAGACTGCCAACATGTATGGTTTGTTTGATATGAACGGAAATGTACAGGAATGGTGTGTGAACGACGACCAAAACATTAAGAGCGAAGTTCTGACGAGTGGTGGCGCATACGACTGTGAAAAGATGCGGTTGCTGATGGAGGCGGTGACTACTGCCGGCAAGGGCGACCGTTCTTCGACCTGTGGCCTGAGATTGTTGCATGAAAAGTAGATTATAAAGGGAAACGTTATGAAAAGATATATAGCTATATTGGTGCTGACAGTGTCGATGCTGATGCTTCCGTGTGAGAATTATGCACAAAGTCCGCAAGGACGTTTTGCTCCCACCCGCAAGACTCAGGGAACAGAGCAAAGTACAACGAATAACAGAGACTTGTCGGGACAGCAGTCTGGTCGTTTTGCCCCTTCAAAGAGATCTGGCTCTTCCGTTTCGGACAATAGTGCCACGATGCCGAGGGGAGAAACTACAACGAGAAATCGCAATACACAAGCGGGCGAAACCGTGAACGATGTACGTCGGGGTAATATGTCGTCTAATTATTATTCTGCTTCGTCGGAACCGCGACTGACAGGAAAAACGATTAAGGACCGCAGAAAATATGAGATTCTTCAGCGATTGATCGACAACATGTTGGAGATAGACGGAGGTTCATTCTATATGGGAGCCACGTCGGAACAGCAAGCCGATGCCTACGATACCGAAGCGCCGATGCACTATGTTACCGTTTCTTCGTTCTTCTTGAATAAATATGAGGTTAGCCAGGCGGAATGGAATGCCGTGATGGACCAATATCCATCGAACTATTATGGAGAAGACAAGGACGACTATCCCGTTGAGATGGTGAGTTGGGTTGAATGTCAGGAGTTCATAGACAAACTTAATGACCTGACAGGATTGCGTTTCAGATTGCCCACCGATGCCGAATGGGAATATGCCGCGCGTGGCGGTGTCCTGAGCAATGGATATAAATATTCTGGCGCCAATGATGTGGACTGTATTTCGTGGCACAAGGGCAACAGCGATCAGCATCCCCATCCAGTGGGGACACGCGGTGCGAATGAACTCGGGTTGTACGACATGAACGGGAATGTTTGGGAATGGTGCCAGGATTGGTATGCTAACGATTATTTTGCCAAGAGTAACGGTGCCACAAACCCGGTGGGACCCATCAGCGGAAGATATAAGATTATCCGTGGCGGGAGCTGGTTCGATGACATTCGCCTGTGTCGCACTTCGAGTCGCTATATGAACATCGACACGAATTTTGACCCGGGCACGGGACTGCGTCTGGCGATGGATGTGGATTGGTAATGATAATGTTGCAGATAAAAATAATGAAAGTGAATATGAGAAGAAGTATAGTGATATTATTTTTCGTGATAATGCTTATGCCGCAAATGGTCAGCAGTAAGATCGTGACATTGTCGGGGCTGGTAGAAGAACCGAAGAAGACAGTGGAACAGACCACAACGCCTCAAACGGCTAATGTGGTTAATCAAAATTATAATAATGTGTCGTCATCTCCGGCTGCATTTGTGAGAAATGTCATGAACGAGAATTGGAACAGTCCGCTTGGTCGTGGCAGTTACACCGGCGATTGGGACGACGAGATATTGGCTCCGCATGGCGAAGGGGTGATGCTCTTTGATGACGGGAGTATCTACTTCGGTGGTTTTGTTGATGGGAACTTCGAGGGTAGTAGCTGTTGCTACTATATGCCTTCGGGTGAGCGTTTCAAGGGGGCGTTTAAGGGAAACCTATGGAAAGAAGGAGAATATGTTACCCCCGATGGGGAATTCATATTCAAGGGGGAGTTCCGTGCCAATCCGGGTGAAACCGTGTCGAGTCCGTGGAACGGGACTTGGTATAACAAAAGCGGGGCTATTGAGCAGACGGTGCGTGAAGGCCGCTGATGTGGGCTGAGTCGAGCAGGTTGAAATAGCGTTGCTGAATGATATGGGCCACGGCGGGATGCGACTGCGTTATGCCAGCCACAATATGTTTTTGCAGTGAATCCTGCAAAAGACTGTCTTTCTGGTTCATTCTCATTTCCTGAGATTGTGTGAGAGTCCTGTTTTCAATCAGAGCTACGTATTCCTGATTGTTTTTCTTTATCTTGCGGCAGATATTGTTGTGTTCAGCAATGAACCGGGCATATTCGTGGTTTTGCTTTCCGCCGTGAATGATTAGATTCGACGGGGATATGTCGATAGAAATGGAGTCGGGTGAAAGAATGAAAAACAATGGCGGTGTAACGGAATCGAACTGAATGTAGGCAGGAGCCGGCTGGTCGATTTGTCCTTTGAACAGGAAAACGTTGTTGTCGTTCTTCGCCGAGGCAATCTCAATTCTTTTGCCATAATCTTCATCGAAAACCCAAAGAGTAACGGAATCTCTCGAGAGGGATTGTTCGAGCTGCACCCGAAGTTGGAAACTGCAGTCGGCATTGTGATTGTCGCAGGCAGTGAGCGCAAATAAAATTGCGCAGGAAATGGTGATTAAGTGTTTCATGTGTGCAAAGTTAATGTGCCGTTTGCAAAAAGCAAAAAGATTTGGCACGAAAATGTGTGATATGTGTGTGGAAAGTTATAATTTTGCCGCGTAAAAAGCGAATGATCATGAAAAGAATATCAGTTGCAGTATTGGCAATAATAGTTGGTGTGATGTGCGTGGACGCATGCACATCGGCGATAGTATCTGGTAAACTGACGAAGAACGGCCGCCCGCTGATGTGGAAAAACCGTGATACCGGAGACCAGAACAACCGTGTTGAGCGTCATTTGGCAGATAATGGCTGCTATGAATTTGTGGCATTGTTCGATTCCAAGGACCCATGCGACACTGCCGCCTGGCTTGGGATGAATGAAAAAGGGTTCGCGATAATGAACACGGCTTCGTACAATCTTAATGACGATAACGTGCCTGAGGCAGATATGGACCGTGAAGGCGTGGTGATGCGGGCTGCCCTTGAGCGTTGCGTGACGGTGGATGATTTTGAGGATCTGTTGCGGGAAATGCCCAAGCCGCTGGGAGTAGAGGCTAACTTCGGCGTTATTGACGCCAGTGGAGGCGCTGCTTATTTTGAAACCGGCAATTTCTCTTGGACGCGTTTTAATTTAAGCGATGAGCCGAGCGGTATATTGACCCGCACGAACTATTCATACACGGGGCGGAAGAACAAAGGCTGGGGGTATATCCGTGAGCAGAATGAACAGACCTTGCTCGCACCGCACGTCCAGGCATGCGACATTACGGCATCGCTGTTTACCGAAGTGCTGTCGCGCACGTTCTATCATAGTCTGCTCAACAAGGATTTTACTGAAAGTGGCGATGAATATGTAGTTGACCAGGATTTTATCCCTCGCAGAATCAGCACGGCATCGGTGGTGTTTGAGGGCGTTATCGCCGGAGAAGACCCGTCACTGACAACTATGTGGATTTCGCTTGGGTATCCGCCATGTGCCGAGACTTATGCGGTGTGGACCGGCGAGGGTGGTCTGGCTCCGGAACTGCAAGGCGACCCCAGAACTCATCGTTCTCCGCAGTGCGACAAGGTTAAGGCGCGCAAGGCGAAGGTGTTCGACGTGAAAGGCGGCAACGGCGAGCATTATGTTCATCTCGGCGTGCTTTATAATGCTGAAGGCACCGGCATCAGTCAGCAGCTGAAGCCGGTCAATGAGGAGCGTTATCGGCAGGGTTACGAAGAAATTGTAAGGAAAAGGGGAAAATAAGAAACAAGTTACTTTATTGAAAAATGATAGGAAGTTACAGTGGTTTGATAACGGTGGGGATGTTGCTGTTGTCGAATGTGTTGATGACATTTGCATGGTATGGTCATTTGAAATTGCAGAATATGGGAGTCTCCACCCATTGGCCGTTGATAGCGGTGATATTGTTCTCGTGGGGAATAGCTTTTTTTGAGTATCTTCTCGCCGTGCCTGCCAACCGTATAGGTTATGCTGAAAATGGCGGTCCGTTCAGCCTGATAGAGCTGAAGGTGATACAGGAAGTAATTACACTCACGGTGTTCAGCGTGATAGTTACCGTGGTGTTTAAGGGAGAGCCGCTGCACTGGAATCATGCGGTGGCGTTCCTGATGCTTGTGGGAGCGGTGTACTTCGCTTTTTTAGAGGTGAAGTAAAATCAAATTGAAATAGTAAACGGGTCGGCATCGCGCCATGCCGGGAATTTCTCACGGAACTGGCTGAGCAGAGCCGGCGAGAGGTCGGAAGCAATGATTGGGCTCGTTGACCGCTGCGCCACGATTTTGCCTTTGAAGTCGATAAGCAGAGAAGACTCCTGTCCGTAGTCAATTCCTTGCGGGTCGGTTCCCGTGCGGTTAACGCCGCATACGTAGGCCTGATTCTCTATTGCGCGTGCTATGAGCAGTTTCTGCCATGCGTTCTGCCGAGCCTTGGGCCAGTTTGCCACTGCTATCAGCAGGTCGTACTGGTTGTTAGTGTTACGGCAGAAAACGGGAAATCTCAGGTCATAGCAGATTATTATTTTAATGTTAAGACCCCGGAAACGGATTATTGGCGATGCGAAAAGTCCCTGGCTGTAGATTTTGTCTTCTCCGCCCAGGGCAAAGAGGTGCCGCTTGTCGTAGAACGTCTCGTCGCCGCTTGGCTCAATGAAGAATGCGCGATTGTAGATTCTGTTGGCTGTTGATGCCAGGAAACTGCCGGCAATAGCCACCTGATGCTGCTGCGCGAGTTCGGAAAGGAGATGCATTGTGTCGCCGGTGTTGCGTTCAGCAAGAGCGAGAGCGTCATCTTTCGAAGAAGTTATAACACCGGTTGAGAACATCTCTGGAAGGACCACGATGTCGGTGCCGTCGGGGATGTTCTGTAGGTTTCTTTTAAGTTGATTGAGGTTAGCCTCTTTGTCAGCCCAGGAAATGTTATCCTCAATGAGAGCGATGCGTATGTTGCGTGCCAGCATGATGGTAAAGTGGTGGTATTACAGACCGGTGGCGAATTTCTCTGGATGCCTGCCGGTGAAGTTCTTGTAGTATTGTTTCACTGAGATTATGTCTTGCTCAATATCGCCCGAGGGTTCAAAGAACCGGTCGAGACAGACTGTGCGGGTCTTGTAGTCGATATAAGCAAGGATTATGGACACACCGGCTTCTTTGGCAATGTGAATGAAACCGCGGTGCCAATGAGGATTTGGGCTGCGTGTTCCTTCGGGAGTAATTCCTATATGCAGAGTTTCACGATTCTGAAACTCTTTCACCACAGAACTTGAAACAGCTGTCCGTTTGTGCTGTGCAACCGGAATTCCTCCAAGTGCCCTGAGAAGATACTTGAGGGGGAAGAAAAACCAAGTGTCCTTCATCAGGAACCCGGCTTTCAAACCTACGGCATGAATGGCAAATTCTCCCACAAGGAAGTCCCAGTTGCTTGTGTGAGGAGCAATGCAGATGATGGATTTAGGAACTGGCGGAGTGTTGACCACAACCCGCCAGCCTATTTTCTTTAATATGAATGAATAGAAATTCAAGACGCTGACAGATTACTCGGCTTTTTTGGCTTTAGGAACGAGAGCATTCATGTCGGCGATTATCTTCTCCATTTCATTGTGCATGAAATCTTTGAGAGCATTGTTCATTGCCTTGAAATAGGAGCGGCGGCTCTTGTTGTAGAGTCTGCGGTTCTCAAAGTCTTTCGGGAGCTTGTCGAAATCAACCGAAATGCGTTTGATGGCGTCCTGCTGGAGCAAAGCCAGACGGATGATGATGTCGTCCCATTTCTGAATGTTGTCCTGTGCGAAAGTCTCCTGAGCAAAAATACATTCTGCAGCAATCTCACCGCATGCGTAGCGGATGTTTCTTTTCGTATTACGTTTGTTTGCCATAATATATTAATGATATAAAAGTTTTAATTTTCTGCTAAGTTAGTGAAAAAAAATATTGTGAGGAAAAAAAGCCGGTGAATTATTTGTGAAATGCCTTAAAATAATGGTGGATACGCTGGTCCTCGGGCGGCAGCTGCATGTAATCCCCATAGAAATTGGTGAGATAGGTGTGATATCCCGCCATTGTCTTGTAGGTCTTGCCTTCAAAGGTGACGCTGACGGTTCCAATGGTGCAGCTGACAGGAAAACATTCTTTCATGAGGAAATTAGCTTCGGTCATGTTGCACACTGTGGATGTGGGCTTGTGGGCCTGAAAGAGGCGGTGGATAATGCGGTTTATGACAGAGAGCGGCAATGGGAAATATCGGTAGCAGAGGTAGTTGAAGCGGGAATTGAGAAAATTGGTGTTCTGAATCTTGCACCGTCTCATGCGATAGATGAACTTCTTGAACTTGAAGACATACGGGCGCAGCCAGAGCCTGTCGGTAACGAAATCGAGCGGAAAGATGTCCACATAGACCCCAATGGAATTACCGGGCACCTCGTCTTCTATAAGCAGAGTGGATGAATCGCACACTTTAGCATAGGTATAGAAACTGTCTTTCACGTGCGACGGGTCTATTATCTGAAATTTCCCGGAGGGGTCGTTGTAGAGTTCCACGAAGCGGTTGTATTCATTTCGTGGCATGAACAGGTCGATGTCGTCGTCCCAGGGTATGTATCCGTGATGACGTAGCGCGCCAATGAGCGAGCCACAAGCGAGGAAGTAGGTAATCTGGTGTGAGTCGCAGAAACTTACGATGTTATCGAGTATGGAAATCTGAA
>JAGCVR010000172.1 GCA_017962285.1 Muribaculaceae bacterium
CGACGACTTCCGCCGGTGGTTCACCGAGTCCTGCGGAGTGTACGCAACGCTTGTTGACCGCATCGTGCCCGGATTTCCACGCAAGGAAATCGAAAGCATCCACCAGCGCCTGGGTTATGCCGACCGCATGGTGGTGCAGGGCGAATTCTTCCACCTGTGGGTGATTGAAGCCCCCGAAAGTGTGGCTGAAGAGTTTCCGGCTCACAAGGCAGGGCTAAACGTCCTGTTCGTGCCAAGCGAGGAACCTTATCACCGCAGGAAAGTAACCCTGCTCAACGGACCGCACACCGTCCTCTCGCCAGTGTCGTTCCTCAGCGGTGTAGACATCGTGCGCGATGCCTGCCAGCACCCCATTATCGGCAAATACGTGCATCGCGTCATGTTTGAGGAACTGATGGAAACACTAGACCTCCCCAGGGAAGAGCTTGAGGCGTTTGCCACCGATGTGATGCAACGTTTCGAGAATCCTTTCGTTGACCATCAGGTAACATCCATAATTCTCAATTCATTCCCGAAATACGAGACACGCGACTTGCCCGGGCTCAAGACATATCTGCAGCGCAAGGGGCACCTGCCCGAAGGACTGGTGCTGGGTCTGGCCGCCATCATCACTTATTACAAGGGTGGCGTGAGAGTTGATGGCACACCAATAGTTCCAAACGACGACCCCGAGATCATGAATCTGCTCAGCCAGCTTTGGGCCGAAGGCGACACGGCGAAAGTGGCGCAGGGTGTTCTGGCGCGGACCGAGATCTGGCATGAAGACCTGAACCTGATTCCCGGCCTCACCCAACGTGTTACTTATTACCTCAACGCCATTGCCGGGCGCGGCATGCTCAGCGTAGTGGAAGAACTGGTGAATCAATGAAGTATATCAGAATAAACCCGGCCGACAACGTGGCGGTGGCGCTGAAGCCGCTGAGCCGCGGCGACACCATTCTCCTCGATGACGTGAGTGTGGTGGTCGGTTCCGACGTGCCGGCAGGGCACAAAGTGGCTCTGAGCGACATTGCCTCAGGCGAGGACGTAATCAAGTACGGCGCTCCCATCGGGCACGCGACAAAGGAAATCAACGCGGGTGAACTTGTGAACGAAAACAACATCGCCACCAACCTCGGCGGATTGCTGACCTACGAATACCACCCGCAGGAGACACACCTTTCCGCCATTGCCCACAGTCTGCCCGAAGTGTCGTTTCAGGGTTACCGACGGCAAAACAGCGCCGTGGGCATAAGGAACGAAGTGTGGATAGTGCCCACCGTGGGGTGCGTGAACGGCGTAGCCAATGCTCTCGCCGGACAACTGCAGGCCGAAACCGGAGCCGAAGGTGTGGACGCCATTGTTGCGTTCACACACAATTATGGATGTTCGCAACTGGGCGATGACCACGAGAACACACGGAAAATCCTGCGCGACATAATTCTTCATCCTAATGCCGGAGCAGTGCTGGTGGTGGGACTCGGATGCGAGAACAACCAGCCCGACACCATGCGCGACATGCTCGGCGACTACGACCAGAGCCGCATCCGATTCCTCGTGACTCAGCAGGTGGACGATGAAATTGAAACAGGAATGACCATGCTCCGCGAAATGCTTCAAATAGCTCGTCAGGACATGCGTTCCACCATTCCCATAAGTGAGTTGCGGGTGGGGCTGAAATGCGGCGGAAGCGATGGCCTGTCGGGCATCACCGCCAACCCCATCCTGGGTGTGGCGAGCGACTATCTGACACTGCATGGTGCCACAACCGTGCTGACCGAAGTACCTGAAATGTTCGGTGCAGAAACGCTGCTGATGAACCGCTGCCACGACGAAGCCACATTCCGCAAGACCGTTTCACTCATCAACGACTTCAAGCAGTATTTCATGGCATCAGGGCAGCCCATCTATGAGAACCCTTCTCCGGGGAACAAGGCCGGCGGCATTTCCACTCTTGAGGAAAAATCGCTCGGATGCACGCAGAAATCGGGCGCAAGCCCTGTGCAAGACGTGCTGGAATATGGCGAACGGCTGAAATCGCACGGACTGAACCTGCTCAGCGCACCGGGCAACGACCTCGTGGCAAGCACAGCCCTGGCAGCGGCAGGATGCCACATGGTGCTCTTCACCACAGGGCGCGGCACGCCATTCGGCACTTTAGTACCTACAATGAAGATTTCCACCAACACCCCTTTGGCACAGAAAAAACAGGCATGGATCGATTTCAACGCCGGTACACTGACCGAAGGAGAACCGATGGACAGCATGGTGCAACGCTTCGTGGACTACATCGCAAGGGTGGCGAGCGGTGAGCCGGTCAGCAACGAAAGGCACGGCTATCGCGAAATCGCCATCTTCAAAACCGGAGTAACATTATAATACAGATAACAGATAACCTACAATATGAAAAAAGTAATAGGATTCGGAGAAATAATGCTCAGGCTCGCAACGCCCGGCTATCTCCGCTTTACACAAACCGACCGTTTCAACGCCACTTTTGGAGGTGGCGAGGCCAACGTGATGGTGTCGCTGGCAAACTACGGCATCGCGACTGAATATGTAACCCGTCTGCCCGAGAACGACATTGCAGAGGCTTGTCTGCGCAGCCTTCGGGCACACAACGTGGGCACAAGCCACATCGTGAGAGGCGGCAGCAGAATGGGAATCTATTTCCTGGAAACAGGAGCCGTGGCAAGGGCAAGCAAAGTGGTTTACGACCGCGCCGGCTCGGCAGTGGCTGAAATCCAGCCGGGCATGATCGACTGGGACGCTGTGCTCAGCGATGCCGACTGGTTTCACTGGACAGGAATCACGCCCGCCATATCGCAAGGGGCTGCCGACGTGTGCCTCGAAGCGGTTACCGCGGCGAACCGTCTGGGAGTAACCGTCTCATGCGACCTGAACTTCCGCAAGAACCTGTGGAAATACGGCAAGACCGCTGCGGAAGTTATGCCGGCACTCGTGGAACGCACCGACGTAATCCTGGGCAACGAGGAGGACTGTGAAAAGGTGTTCGGCATAAAACCGGAGCAATTCGACGTAACCAACACCGGAGGAGACATTGATTCTGGCAAGTTCCTCAGCGTGTGCCGGCAGATGATGCAACGGTTCCCACGATGCAGTAAAATAATCATCACCCTGCGAGGAGCCATCAACGCCAACCACAACACTTGGGGCGGCGTGCTTTACGACGGCAGCCGGTTGCTTGAATCACGACGATACGACATCACACACATCGTGGACCGAGTGGGTGGCGGCGACTCTTTCATGGGCGGACTTATCTACGGTCTGCTCACGGGGCACGACGACCAGTGGGCGCTGGATTTCGCGGCGGCGGCTTCATGTCTCAAGCACACCATCAGCGGCGATTTCAACGAAGTTTCGGCGGCAGAGGTGCTGAAACTAATGGAAGGCGACGGCAGCGGCCGCGTAAGCCGATAAGAATTGTAAACAACAAAAAGACTTAACAATAAGAACAAAAAGAAATGCGAAGCAATCAACGCCATGGCACAGACTGGCATCGTGGCGGTTTACTATGAATCGAGCAGCGATGTGGCAATCTCCACCCTGCAGGCTTGCTACGACGGAGGCATCCGTGTCTTTGAATTTACTAACCGCGGGAATTTCGCCCACGAAATATTCCGTGAACTATCACGGCACTGCGCTCTCCACTGCCAGGAGATGATTCTAGGCGCCGGCTCGGTCATCGATGCTCCCACCGCGGCTATCTATCTGCAAATGGGCGCCCGTTTCATAGTTGGTCCTTCGTTCAACCCCGAGATAGCACGGCTCTGCAACCGCAGGCAAGTGCCCTACATTCCGGGATGCGGAACAGTTACCGAAATCTGTACCGCACAGGAAGCCGGTTGCGATGTGTGCAAAGTGTTCCCTGGAGAAGTGCTCGGACCTCGGTTCGTCAAAGCAGTGAAAGCGCCTATGCCTTGGACACAGCTTATGGTGACAGGCGGCGTGGAGCCAACGGAAGAGAACCTCACAGCATGGTTCAAGGCGGGTGCCATGTGCGTGGGCATGGGGTCGAAGCTCTTCAATGTAAACGAATGCTCCTCCGACGGGAAATGCCTTGATTATATAACGAATAAATGCCGGAACGCCCTGGAGATTGCCGCCAAGGCCAAGAATCAGTTCTAAGACAAATCATGGATAACAAACTTAACAATCCGATGACAAGCTACAGATGGATTATCTGTGCAATGCAGTTTCTCGCTACCACAGTCAACTATCTCGATCGCCAGGTGCTTTCGCTCACGTTCCCGGGAATGATTGAGGTGGAATTTCACTGGAACGACCGGATGTACGGACTCATCACCTCAATCTTCGCAATAGTTTACGCTGTCTGCGGTCTTTTTGCCGGGAAATTCGTTGACTGGATGGACACGAAACGCGGCTATCTCTGGTCAATCGGCATCTGGTCGGTGGGTGCATGCTCTCATGCCTTTGCCGGTATCCTCACCGAACATTGGGTGGGTGCAGCCGACAAGCTGGAACTCATCAAAGCCACCGGTGACGTGGCTGTGGTGGTATCGACAGTGAGCATGTATTTCTTTATCGCCGCCCGCGCCATCCTTGCCATGGGTGAGGCCGGAAACTTCCCTGCCGCCATCAAGACAACAGCCGAATACTTCCCCAAGAAAGACCGTGCGTATGCCACTTCCATTTTCAACAGCGGCAGCTCAATCGGCGCGCTCATTGCTCCGCTCACCATTCCGCCGATAGCGAAATGGTTCGGGTGGGAAATGGCGTTCATCATCATCGGTGCCCTTGGTTTCGTGTGGATGGGGTTCTGGATTTTCATCTATAAAAAGCCCAATGTGAATCCTCGCGTCAATGCCGCCGAACTTGAATATATCCACCAGGACGACACGAACGAGGAACATGCCCAGCCGCAACACGAGAAACAGATGTCGCTCTTGGAGTGCTTCCGCCACAAGCAGACGTGGGCTTACGCTTTCGGGAAATTCATGACCGACGGCGTGTGGTGGTTCTTCCTGTTCTGGACACCACAGTACCTGAACACGCACTTCAACATTCTCCCCACTTCGGGTGAAGGGATGCTCCTCATCTTCGTTCTTTACCTTATCACGATGCTCTCCATTTTCGGAGGAAAACTGCCAACCATCATCATAAACAAGACCGGACTTGACCCCTACGCGGCTCGAATGAGAGCGATGTTCATCTTCGCGCTGTTCCCGCTGCTCGGCATTCTGGCGCAACCGCTGGCGGGCAAATTCGGCACTCCGTGGTTCCCGATAATCCTCATCGGCATCCTCGGTGCGGCGCATCAGTCGTGGTCGGCAAACATATTCTCCACCGTGGGCGACATGTTCCCCAAAAGCGCGGTGGCTACCATCACCGGCATTGGCGGACTCGCGGGCGGCTGTGGTTCCTATCTCATCAACCGTGGCTCCGGAATCCTGTTCCAGTATGCCGGCGACACCAACATGCAGGCTCTGGGATTCGAAGGGAAACCGGCGGGCTACATGATTATTTTCTGCATCTGCGCTGTGGCTTACCTCATTGGCTGGATTGTAATGAAATCCCTCGTACCACGCTATAAACCAGTGGAATAACTCATTTGCTTCACACACTAATTTTGCCTTTTATGAAAGATTTTCTCGACAAGAATTTTCTGCTTGAAACTGAAACGGCGCAAATGCTCTATCACGAGCATGCCTCAAAAATGCCCATAATCGACTTCCACTGCCACCTGAGCCCGGAAATGGTAGCAACCGACTACCGCTTCCGCTCCATCACCGAACTGTGGCTCGGCGGAGACCACTACAAGTGGCGTGCCATGAGGACTAACGGTGTCCCCGAAAGGTACTGCACCGGCAGCGACACCTCCGACTGGGAGAAATTCCAGAAATGGGCGGAGACGGTGCCTTACACCCTGCGAAATCCGCTCTATCACTGGACGCATCTGGAATTGCGCACTGCCTTCGGTATCAACAAAATCCTGAACCCATCCACCGCACGGGAAATCTTCGATGAATGTAACGAGAAACTCGCCTCGCCCGAATACTCCGCGCGCGGACTCATGCGGCGCTACAACGTGGAAATCGTGTGTACCACCGACGACCCCGCCGATTCGCTCTGCCACCACATAGCCACTCGCGAAAGCGGATTCGAAATAAAAATGCTCCCTGCCTGGCGCCCCGACAAGGCGATGGCTGTGGAGGATTCTGCGGCGTTCAAGTCCTACATCAATAAACTCGGTGAGGCGGCAGACATTGAAATCCGCCATTTCGCCGACCTTGTGGATGCGCTCCATCGCCGACACCACTTCTTCGCCGAGATGGGATGCCGCCTCAGCGACCACGGCATCGAGGAATTCTATGCCGACCCCTACACCGAAAGCGAGATAAACGCCATTTTCGGCAAACTCATGGACGGCAACGTCCTCTCGGATGAAGAACGCCGCAAGTTCAAGTCGGCGATGATGATTGTCTTTGCCGAGATGGATGCCGATGCGGGATGGGCGCAGCAATTCCATTATGGGGCAATACGCGACAACAACACCCGAATGTTCCGCCTACTCGGTCCCGACACCGGATTTGACTCGATTGGCGAATTCAATACCGCAAAACAGATGGCGCGCTTCCTCGACCGCCTCGACAGTCGTGGCAAACTGGCAAAGACCATCCTCTACAACCTCAATCCATGTGCCAATGAAGTGATTGCCACTATGCTCGGCAACTTCCAGGACGGCTCCGTCCCGGGCAAGATTCAGTTCGGCTCGGGATGGTGGTTCAACGACCAGAAAGACGGCATGGAACGACAGATGAACTCGCTCTCGCTCCTCGGACTTTTGAGCCGCTTTGTGGGAATGGTTACCGATTCACGCTCATTCCTCTCCTATCCACGTCATGAATATTTCCGCCGCACTCTGTGCAACCTGCTCGGACGCGACGTGGAACGCGGAGAGATACCCGTTCAGGAAATGCAGCGCCTTTGCGACATGGTGGAAGACATCTCCTACCGCAACGCCAAAGCCTACTTCAACTTCTGAAAACAGTTATTGTTGTCCATAAAAAAAAGATGGTGTGCTCACACCATCTTTTTTATGACTTTGACCGCAGTTATCGGCCGTGGCAATCCTTGTATTTCTTGCCGCTGCCGCACGGGCACGGGTCATTGCGGCCCACCTTTGGACCGGCATTGCGGATGGGCATGGTGGGTCGCTGTGCTCCCTGCGGCTGAGAAGCCACACGGCGCTGAGTTGCGCCCGGATCCTCGCCGCGTCCCTCGCGGTACTGCTGGCGGCGGCGCGGAGCATCCTGATGACGGCGCACTTCATTTTCGCTCGCCACCGGTATCTGACCGCGCATAAGGATTGATATCGCCTTGTCGTTCATGTCGCTGAGCATGGCGCGGAACAGAAGGAACGACTCCTTCTTGTAAATCACGAGCGGGTCTTTCTGCTCATACTGGGCATTCTGCACACTCTGCTTCAACTGGTCCAGCTCGCGCAGATGCTCTTTCCAACTCTCATCGAGCGTGAGCAGAAGCACGGCTTTCTGCCACGCCTTTGTCAATGCCTTGCACTGACTCTCGTAGGCTTCCTTGGCGTCCACCACGATACCGAACAGGCGTCTTCCGTCGCCTATGGGCACACGCACCTGGCCCTGCAGTTCCATGCCGGCAGCCGACTGCTCCTTGGCGATATTCTCGAAGAACGGCATTGCCACCTCGGCAATACGTTCCTGCTTGCGCTGGAACGTCTCAAGAACCTTGTTGAACAACTGTTCCTTGCAGTCCTTTTCGTCCATTGCGCGGTATGCGTCCTCATCGAACGGGGGTTCAATGGCGTAGGTGCGGAGCACATGGTCCTTGAATCCCTGGAAATCGTCGGGCGAGTAGTTTCTCACACTTTCTTCCAC
>JAGCVR010000173.1 GCA_017962285.1 Muribaculaceae bacterium
ACGTAATGAGAGTGTGATGCCACTCGTCACCAACCATGGTTACCGTAATCTGGCTGCCGTCGGACTAAGTTACTGTAATCGGGGTTCTCTTCGCAGGCACTGCATTGGCTGTGCCGAATGCGATAATGGCAACAAGTGCCAAAAGGATAGTTTTTTTCATATTCTTTGTTTAAAGTTTATAGTTCAATTTTTAACAGTAAGTTCTGCAAAAGTAGTAAAAAGTTTCGTCAAACAAGTAAAAAGAGGTGTTTGCGGTTCATTTTTTTATGTTTTATTAACCACTTGCAGGCATAAATGAAGTTAAGGAAACAAAAATGACTGGGTTTGATGGAAGTGGAAAAAACAGTGTTTATAGCATTGTGGTTTTGAAAGGGATTTTGTAAATTTGTAGCAAAAGAAAGGAGAAAAAATGCAAGATATGTTCAGCGCAACGGAGCGCGAAGCGATAGTGAGCCTGATGATTGAGATGGCAAATGCTGACGGCGATGTGGCTTATGAGGAACTGATTCGCGTGAATCACATCAATGACTTGATGGGTATCAGCGAGGAGGAATTTTTTGTGGCCCGCGCGTTGAAAGCCGAGTACGCGTGTGGCGTCGTTAGCAGGATGGATGCCGCGCGCAAGCGATTGGTGGGGAAACTTCTGCAGGAAATGATAGATGCCGACGAGAAGATCGACGAACGGGAGATTATTTTGTTGGAACGGATTGGGAAACTCACCGGCATAGATTTGTGTTTTGATTAAGCGGAGGTGATGCTATGCGACAGATTCTGACTTTTATCATAGCGATATTCGGGATTGTGAGTTCTGAATGTGCCAACGTGATGAGTACTGGTGTCGCTCCCGACACGAGCCAGTGGATAATGTTTCGCGGTGAAGTGGAAGTGGATGGCGACATCCACAACAATGAACTGACAATAGCAGCCGATTCCAAGTATTGGCTCTGGGTGAATGGCAAACTTGAGGTAAGGGAAGGCGGACTTAAGCGAGGTCCGAACCGTACCGGGACCTATGCTGATGTGGTGCAGCTGAAGCATCTTCGCCGGGGCAGGAACGTGGTGGCAGTGCTTGTGTGGTATTGGGGACGGCAGGGATTCAGTCACAGAAGCAGTGACTGCCCCGGGCTTTATTTCAGTTTAAGAGTGGGAAACAGAATTTGCGAGGGCGACGGTTCGTGGCGTGCTGCCTTGCATCCGGCATATTACCTGCCTGGTGGAGAAATCCCCAATTTCAGACTAAGTGAATCGAATATAGGGTTTGATGCCGGCAAGGATGTGAAATTCTATGAGGAAAAATACAATGATTCTGCCTGGGACAGAGTCCGTTTGGTATCGCTTGCCGAAGCCGATTGGAATGAACTTGTGGCGCGTCCCATACCGCAGTGGAAGGATTACGGGCTGAAGGAATACAAAAGCGTGACGCATAGTGGGGACAAATGGGTTTGTGAATTACCATATAATGCGCAAGTCACGCCTTACCTGAAAATCAAAGCACGCGGGGGAGAAGTGATCGACATCCGCACCGACCAGTACTATGGGGGCGGACCGGCAAACGTGCGGGCTGAATATGTGGCTCGCGCCGGTACTCAGGAATATGAGAACCTTGGTTGGATGAACGGCCATAAGGTGATTTATGAAATTCCCGATGGTGTGGATGTGGTTTCGCTTAAATATCGTGAGACTGGCTATGACTGTGAACTCAGCGGCAGTTTCGACTGCTCCGACCCAATTTTGACCACTCTGTGGCACAAATCGCAACGTACGCTCTACGTGACCATGCGTGACAACTACATGGACTGCCCCGACCGTGAGCGCGCCCAGTGGATTGGCGACGTAACAAATGAGCTTGTGGAAACATTCTATTCCCTTTCGCCCGAAGCGACTGGTCTCACGCGGAAGTGCATCCGTGAATTTGCCGACTGGCAGCGGACCGACAGCGTGATGTACTCGCCGGTGCCCGACGGAAACTGGAATAAAGAACTGCCAATGCAGACTATGGCAATGGTGGGCTTGGGAACATGGAACTATTTCTTGGGAAGCGGTGACTCGGCAACAATAAGATATGTGAATGACGCCTACCGCCGTTACGTCCATAAATGGGAAATTGAGCCAAGTGGACTGGTGAAATATCGCAAGGGAGCCTGGGACTGGGGCGACTGGGGTACTGAACAGGACATGCAGGCGATGTGCCAGATGTGGTATTCGATTATGCTTGAGTATTACGCGCGTCAATGCGAACTTGTGGGAAATCTGAGGGAGGCAGAGTGGGCCAGGTCCACGAACCATGAACTCAAGATTGCCATACGGGCGTCGATGTGGAACGGCAGGGTGTGGCGCTCTCCGAATTATACCGGCCAGACCGACGACCGCACCCAGGCGCTTGCCTTTCTGGCAGGGCTGGTCAGGCCAGAGGAGAACGAACAAGTGCTCAATACGCTGATTACCACTCGCTTCGCGAGCCCATACATGGAGCGTTATGTGCTCGAGGCCATGTGTGAGATGGGGTATGTGAATGAAGCTGTGGAGCGGATGAAAGAACGTTACAGACCGATGGCCGACAACACATCGTACTCCACATTATGGGAAATTTTTGACCTTCATGACATGAGCGGCAATGGGGGAGTGTGGAGCGTGAATCACGCTTGGAGCGGTGCTCCTCTGATTGTTCTGTCGAAATATGTGGCAGGGATAAAACCCTCTGAGCCGGGATTCAAGGCGGTGGAAATATCACCCATGTTGTGCGGACTGGAGAAGGTTAAAACGGTGGTACCTACCGGATATGGCTTGCTGAAAGTGGCAATTGAAAAGAGTTGCTGCCGGATTGAGATGGAAGTGAACTCGCCTGTTCCTGTGAAAGTGAGGGCTCCCAAAGGCTACTATGTCGAAGGCGGGAAGCAAGAGTTGAAAGCCGGAAAGCACAAGGTTGTTTTCTCGAAAAAGAAATAAATTATCCATATAAGCACATTAGAATTAATTATGAAAGCGGCGAGCAACATAAGAGAGTTACTGGCGTTTTTGCGTGAACTGAGTGCGAACAACGACCGTGTGTGGTTCAAGGCGAACAAGAATCGTTACGACGATTTGCGTGGTCGCTGGGAAACCGACATGGCGCGGCTTATTTCACTGGTAGGGGAGTATGACGCGAATGTCAAGGGGCTTCAGGTGAAAGACAGCGTGTACAGGATTTATCGCGACATACGTTTTTCCCATGACAAAAGCCCATACAAGCGATATTTCTCGGGTGTGCTGGGGCGTGGGGGACGGCACACGGTGATGGCAAGCTACTATGTGCATTTTGAACCAGATAACCTGATGCAGTGTGGCGGAGTGTGGTGGCCCGAAAAACCGATACTAAACGCGTTGCGCAGGCTTATCGATGCCGAGCCGGAAGAATTTCTGCAGATAGTAAATGACGAGGAATTCACCAAGCGTTATCACTGGGATTGCCGTGTGCTGAAGAAGGTGCCGCCGGAGTTTCCCGCAAACCATCCCCTTGCTGAATATCTGAAGATGAAGGAATATATTGCAATGGCTGATCTTGACGAGGCATACTTCGACTGCGACGACTGGGTGGAGCGTGTGGCTGAAGACCTGCGTGTGCTGAAGCCGCTGAACGATTTTCTGAACTATGTGTTCGCATGATCCATGTCATCCAGGACGTTAGTTGAAAAACAGAAAAACAAAATGTTAATCCATAAAAAAATATTTGCATTTTGCGGATAATTCGTTATATTTGTAATCAATAAAAACAGACAAGATATGGCTAAAATCAGAGGAGCGGTAGTGGTTGACACGCAGCGTTGCAAGGGATGCAACCTGTGTGTGGTAGCATGCCCCTGCAATGTGCTCGATTTGCAGAAGAAAGAGGTTAATAACCGCGGTTATCATTTCGCCTATATGGCCGATGCCGAGAAGTGTATAGGGTGCCAGAGTTGTGCCTTGGTTTGTCCCGACGCATGCATTGAGGTGTACAGGGTGGTCAATAAGGATATTTAGTGTAAAGTATAATCCTTCAACTCCCTGACAAATAA
>JAGCVR010000174.1 GCA_017962285.1 Muribaculaceae bacterium
AACTCTCGACAAGGGTCTTGAAAAGACGAAACAAGGCGTTTTAGCCAAACTTTCACGTGCCATTGCCGGAAAAAGCAGAATCGACGACGAAGTGCTCGACAACCTCGAAGAAGTCTTCATCACGAGCGACGTGGGCGTCAATACTACGCTTAAAATCCTCGACCGCATACAGCAACGCGTGGCTCGCGACAAATACATGAACACCTCGGAACTCAACGACATGCTCGCCGAAGAAATCACCGACATGCTCGTGGACAACGACAACGCCACCCGCGAGGACTTCACCATCGACCCCAACCACCGCCCTCACGTGATAATGGTTGTGGGAGTGAACGGCGTGGGTAAGACCACTACGATTGGCAAACTTGCACACCACTATAAGAAAGCCGGCAACAAGGTGGTGCTCGGTGCCGCCGACACCTACCGCGCCGCTGCCGACGAACAGCTCGAAATATGGGGACGGCGCGTGGATGTGCCCGTAATTAAGCACAACATGGGCACTGACCCGGCTTCGGTAGCCTACGATGCAGTCTCGAGTGCGAAGGCTCAGGGAGCCGATGTGGTGATTATCGACACCGCAGGACGTCTTCACAACAATATCAGCCTCATGAACGAGCTTACCAAAATCAAGCGCGTCATGCAGAAAGTGGTGCCTGATGCTCCGCACGAAATCCTGCTCGTCCTCGACGGTTCCACAGGGCAGAATGCCTTTGAGCAGGCGAAGCAGTTTGTCGCCGCCACCGAAGTCAACGCTCTCGCCATCACCAAACTCGACGGCACAGCCAAGGGCGGCGTGGTGATTGGAATCAGCGACCAGTTCCAGATTCCGGTGAAATACATCGGACTCGGCGAAGGCATCGAAGACCTCCAGATTTTCCGCAAACAGGAATTTGTGAAATCGCTCTTCGGAAAATAACTCTCTCCCGTTGCCGTGAGAAAGAACAAAATCAACGTCATTTCGCTCGGGTGCTCCAAAAACCTCGTGGATTCGGAGCATCTGCTCAGGCAACTCACCGCAGCCGGTTATCAAATCAGCCATAACCCCGGCAGAATCGACGGCGAAATAGTGGTGGTGAACACCTGCGGCTTCATCCGCGATGCCCAGGAAGAGTCAATCAACACAATCCTTTCTCTAGCAAAAAAGAAACAGGAAGGGAAAATACGCCGCCTATATGTCATGGGATGCCTTGCCGAGCGTTTCATGGCGGAACTGATTCCCGAACTGCCCGAAGTGGACCGGTTCTTCGGAAAATTCTCCTGGCACGACCTTCTCGCCGAACTCGGCAAGTCCTACAACCACGACCTTGTCAGCGAACGGGTTCTCACCACACCGCCGCACTATGCCTACATAAAGATTTCGGAAGGGTGCAACCGCTTCTGCGCGTTCTGCGCCATTCCGCTAATCACTGGCCGTCACAAATCCGTTCCACCCGAACAGATTCTTGCCGAAGTGCGGCACCTCGCTGAATGTGGTGTCAAGGAATTCAACGTCATAGCACAGGACCTTTCTTCCTACGGAACCGACATCAGCCACAGGATGATGCTGCCGGAACTCATCGAACAGATGGCTCAGATTCCCGGTGTTGAGTGGATTCGTCTTCATTACGCCTACCCGACACAGTTCCCCTACGACATCCTTCCGGTCATGGCCCGCAACCCTCACGTCTGCTCATACCTCGACATTGCACTGCAGCACATCAGCGACAAAGTGCTGGACAACATGCGGCGCCACATCTCACGCGAACAGACATTAAGCCTCATCCAGCGCATCCGAGCCGAAGTGCCCGGCATTCATCTGCGAACCACTCTGATGGTGGGATTCCCCGGCGAAGGCGAACAGGAATTCCGCGAGCTTTTAGAGTTTGTGGAGCAAGCCCGCTTTGAACGGATGGGAGCCTTTGCATACAGTGAGGAAGAAGGCACCTACGCCGCACAGCATTTCCGCGACACTATCCCGGAAGATGTGAAACAGCAGCGCCTGCAGGAAATCATGGCTCTTCAGGAGCAGATTTCCCTCGAACTGAATCAGGCTAAAGTGGGAAAGACACTTCCCGTAATCATCGACCGCGAAGACCCCGACTATTATGTGGGACGTACACAGTGGGATTCGCCAGAGGTGGACAACGAAGTCCTCATTTCTAAAACCAAGCCTCTCTCCATAGGCGACTTCCATCAGGTGAGAATCCATCAGGCTCTCCCCTTCGAACTCCTCGCCACCCCCATTTAGCCTTATAGATCTAGAAGGTCTAGAAAATCTAGATCGGCTAGCCCCTCTTTCATGGTGCTTTTGCCTCGCTCACGCGCACACGGCGCCCCTTCACCTTCACCGTGTTAACATCATTAAACTGAACTTATATCTATGTGCTTTACTTCTTTTTTGTTTTTCTAAAAACTATTTGTATCTTTGCGTAGGGTTGCAGAGGTAACCCAATTAATAAGTATTTTTGAAACGTTTTGTTTATCTCTTTTTATTGAAAACCTGAGAAATTTTCAAAAATGACGAGAGAAGATAATCAAAGCGGTTTCTACGCTATAGCGTGGACTGCTTTTTCATCTTCGTCATTTGGTTTCTCAGGACCATCAATAAAAGATGTGAAATTCAGTCCACGTTTCTTATTGATAGTTTTTTTCTTGATTGGACTGGCAGGATATAATATTTTCAAATCATGAAAAAAATATTTATTTTTCTGTTATTAATTATTCTGATGGCAATCAATGCCAGTGCGTATGACTTCATCGTTGATGAGATAGCTTACAACAAAAACTCCGATGGTGTGTCGGTGTACGTTACAAGCAAATCGTCTGAATACAGCGGCACTGTAACTATTCCGCCTTCTGTCTCTTACGACAACAAGTCTTATTCGGTAACGGGGATAGGCTCGTCAGCTTTCGAACAATGCACAGGGTTAACGAGCATCACTATTCCCAACTCGGTAACTACAATCGGCAACAGTGCGTTCGCAGATTGCACAGGGTAGACGAGCGTGACCATCCCCAACTCGGTAACCGAAATCGGCGAATG
>JAGCVR010000175.1 GCA_017962285.1 Muribaculaceae bacterium
TGCGAAGCCAACTACAGCAACGCTCACGGCACGCCTTGGGTCTATAAGCACGGCAATCTCGGCAAACTCGTGGGTATGCCGGTTCCGGGCACCATGACCAGCGTTTCGTGGGAGACTTTGCAAGACGATTCGCTTGTCTTCGGCATTCCCATCATCGGCTATCGTCTTGCCGACGGCTCCTATCTCGAGAATCAGCAACTCGAGCCCGACGTGAAAGTGGCAAATGACCCGGAGACCGTCACCACTGGCGAAGACAAGCAGCTCAAAGTGGCGGTGGAGACATTGCTCCGCCAGCTCTGACGCATTTGGCACGATTTTTGCAATAACACATTCAAGAGAATAATTAACTTCATAACATTATAATACAATGAGATCAATCAGTGAATTGAAAGACCAGGCACTGGCAACGCTCAGCGGAAAATGGGCATCGTATGTTGCCATGACATTGATTTACATGGCAATCACCAGCATTTTAAGTTATCTGCTCCAGTTCACCGGACCGAGCACAAAGGACCTCGCTACGGGTATGGCAATCCCCACCACAGCAATGTTGCCGTTCCTCGGCGCCACACTTATCGTGGTTCTTGCCGTGTTGCCCATGCAGTGGAGCTATCAGGTGATGTTCCTCGACTCTGGAAGAATAGGAAGGGAACCGGAAGCAAAACAGTTGTTCATAGGATATAAGGACTATCTCCGCATAGTTCTCACCCACATTCTGATGTATATCTTCATCATCCTGTGGTCGCTGCTGCTGGTTATTCCAGGCATCATCAAGACCCTTTCCTACTCAATGACAGGATATGTTCTCCGCGACAATCCCGAACTTAGCGGAAATGCCGCCATCGAGCGCAGCATGCAACTGATGAAGGGACACAAGCTTGATTTGTTTGTTCTCTACCTTTCCTTCATTGGTTGGGCAATTCTCGCTCTCTTCACCTGCGGAATTGGCTTCCTGTGGCTCGCTCCCTACATGCAGATGACCATGGCAAAATTCTACGAAAGTACCCTCGAGGACGAACGCATCGCTAACGAAGCCCAGAACAGGCTCAACAACAACCGCTGGTGAATACCTTATGGATTTAATATAAAAATGCGCGGCTCCTGTTCTGGGCCGCGCTTTTTTTGTAACGGTGCGCTTTTTTAGCGCGAAGTTACTCCGTTTCGGCAAAAAAAGAAACAAGTTTCTTTGTTTTGCGCTCTACTTTACGTAACTTTGCAGCGCAGTTAGCGAATACTACCGCATGCCCTGATGGTGGAATCGGTAGACACGAGGGACTTAAAATCCCTTGGCCATTGCGGCTGTGTGGGTTCAAGTCCCACTCCGGGTACAAGACAAGCAAGCCGATTGGCTTGCTTGTCTTGTTATTCTATATGTTAAACTCTCAATGCGTCAGTTTCCCATCACTATTCCGGCAAGTACCACAACGTCGTTCACGTCAACCTGGCTGTCGCCGTCAATATCGTTAGGAACTCCAGAACCTGAGCCGCTCGACCCTGTCACAAAATTCTGCAGTTCAAACAGAGCGGGAAGCACCTTGCCGGTTTCATTGTCCCACAGTCCGGCGTTATACCATGCATCGGTAACTCGCTGGGTGTTCCAGTTCAGCCCATACTCGTTGGCCTCTGCCCACCACCAGTAGATACCGGTCACGTTGTCGTAAATGCTCATGTGCGCCACCAGGTCGCGGGCATACTTTGCCTGACCGTCGTGCGAGATGGGATAAAGCCACGAATAATCGTAGTCGGGGTTTGAGGGTTGCCACTTGTGGTAGTAACCCGTTTCCACAATCATAATCTCCTTTGCGGGGAAAGCCTGAACCAAGCGTTCGATGGCAGTGTCGAGCGAGGGAAGATTGCCACGGTAGAACGGATAATACGAAAGGCCTATCACATCGAAATCCACTCCGTTGTTGATGGCTTTGCTGTAGAAGTTATAGAGTGTGGTCGCCTCGTTGCCACGATCGTGGTGAACAATGATTTTTGCATCGGGACATTGCTCACGGCATGCCCTCGACGCCTGAATCAGAAGTGCCGAGAAGCGCGCCCATTCGCTTGTACCGCTGTTTGCGTTGCATTTTTGCAACGTTCCGCCCTGCACGCCCCAGAGCATTCCATAGGCTATCTCGTTGCCTATCTGAATAAAGTCGGGGGTAGCACCCACGGCTTTCAGCTGCTGGAGGCAGTCGGTGGTGTATTCATAGACTTTCGCCTGCAGTTCGCTCTCGCTCAGGCTTGCCCATGCCGCAGGAGTGTATTGCTGCAGGGGGTCAGCCCAGCTGTCGCTATAGTGGAAATCGAGCATGAATTTCAGTCCGTTAGCCTTAATCTTTGCGCCCAACTGCTTCACGTAAGCCAAATCCTGGCACACGCCCTCGCCCTTGTCCTCGCTGGAAGCATTCGACGGGTCCACGAACAGACGCACACGGATGCTGGTCCATCCCTGCGCTTTGACATAAGCAAGCACATTTGAGATTCTGTTCCCGTTAAGGTCCTTGAAGTTGGCACCGTGGTTCTCGTATTGAAGCAACAACGACAAGTCTCCGCCCACATCGCGTGTGGCACCCGAAGCGACTGCACCAAGTGCCACAACCATTATCGTTAATAATATCTTTCGCATCATCTTACCACAACTTTCTGACGGTTAATGATATAAATACCCTTTTCAAGTCCCTGCCTGGCGTCTTCAACACTTGCGGCACGTTTCACATAGCGTCCGTCGATGGTATAAACATCGGCAGGACCATTCTCAAGCGGAGTCACTGTAATATCCTCCACGCCCGAGCCCTGATACTGACTCGTCACATCTTTCACAAAGTACTTGCCAGCGGCATCCTTGCCGGTAATCTCATAGAACACATCCTCCGTGATAGGACCGATGTCGGTGGTTTGTGGCTGACCGGAACCCTGATTGAAGATAATATTGAATGAATAATCCTTCTCAGGTATATCGAATGACTGATAGAAGAACTTCTGTCCCTTAATCGTCGTGGTTGCGATATTGGTCTTTCCAGGCCATGAACCGTTCAGATTGTTCCCCTTGGTGTCCCATGCATAGAAGTACATAGCCGACCAATTGGGGTCTTTCACATACACAGTGGCAGTGTGAGGCTGGAACGGCTTTATTTCATACACGCGGCTGATTATGTTCTTCACCACACCGCCGGCAAGCAAACCAACCTTAAGAGTGCAGCTCTCGCTGATACTCACAGTGCCGCCGCTGGAAACTTTTGCGCTCGAAGCGGTGGGGTTACTGCCGTTGGTGGTGTAAACCAGCTGGGCACCGCTTGTTGCCGACACGGCAGTGAGGACAACATTGAAAGCGGTCTCGTAGGTTCCGTCGGCAACGCTTGCCCAGGGAGTCTCCGCCTTATTCTCAAGATAATAGGCATAGCTTTCACCCGACATAATCTTGGCATATTGGTTTGAAGGGGGCGTGTAACCCGTAGTTGAGCCCAAAACAGCGATAATCGAAGCATTGGTTCCCACAGTGCGCTGAGCATAGTAGGTGGTGGTGCTGCGCAGGTTGTTGGTCTGGCTCATATTGGTGATGCCTGCCATGTTGCGGGCAAGAATCATCTGCTTAATCTCGTCCTTGTAGGTTTTCCAGTGTGGCAGGAACACGCAAGGAGTACCCGGCATCATCAGGATGAAAGCATTGGCGGCTGCTATGTGTTTGGTAATGGGGTCTTTGGTGTAGTTGGTCACGTTTCCGCGGTCCTGCATATCGTGGTTCTCCACGAAAGTCACGGCATAGCGCGCATAGGCCCCGTTGTTCACGTTGCACAGTCCGCCATTGCCGAGGCCACTCCAGTTGTCGTCCTCCTTATCGTTAAGCGCGTCGCGCACGGTGTAGCGTATAGCGAAATCAAAAGCAGCACTCTGTATAACGCCATTCACCTTGGTCCCTTCTAGCCAATTCTTGAGTTTACTCACATTGCCGTCCCAGTACTCAGCCACCGAGAATGTTGGATTCACGTTGGAATTGTATAATCCCGTGTAAGAGGCCGCATAACCCTTGGTCATGTCATAACGGAATCCCGAATAACCCAGATCGTTGAGCAGGAACTTAAGGTAGGCCTTAACGTTGTTCTGCACATTAGTGCTCTTGTGGTCAAGGTCGCGCATTCCGTCCCAGCCTTCGCCGGTGTCGTTATTGCTGCTGAGTGAGATGCCCTTGCCCTGCGCCCATGTCTTTGTCTTCCCGCCGTCATCGTCGGCGCATACATCGGTGGAAAGCAACTGATATTTCACACCCTTGTAGGTCTCGGCGGGGAAATCCACCCAACTGCCGTCGGCGCCAAGATTGTTGCGGTGGTTAATCACCACGTCCTCAATCACGCCAACACCTTTCGACTTGAAAGTGTTTATCATCTGGCGCAACTGCGCTTCGGTACCGAAACTGCTGTTGTGCGTGAACCAGTAAACAGGGCTGTAGCCCATCACATTGCCACTCGAGTTACAGTCTCCGCTCTGAGGTACCCACAACAGAGTAAAGAACTTGCTAAGTTCGTCGCTTTGCTTCTCCAGGTTACTCCACTGAGAATCCACATAGGAATCCCATGAAAATCCCTGGAGCATCACTCCCTGATAATTGGCGGGCCATCCCTGCGAATAAGCATTCACAGTCAGCAACACGCCCATTAATACTAATGCAATTCGTTTCATCATTGTATTTTGGTTTTTAATGTTAATTTCAAGTCAATTATTTTCGTAAAGTGCAAACTTTCGCATTTTATTGCAAATATAACATTTCGCAATATCTTGAACAATAATTATTTATTTTATGATTATTTATTTTTATGCAATCGTTTGCAACACATGGATTACAAGGTAATTGAAAAAACCGACAGCGACACATCAATACGACACATCCCCGGAAAGCCGCTTAAGCCTGCCGGGGATGCATTGTATTTAATGTAACTGATTATCTGTGTGGGAAGAAACGGCTGAAGTCGGGCATTTCGCTCACCTTTGTGGTCTTCACCACTTTACCCTTGTCATTAAGCACCTTAATAACCAGACTGTCGTCTCAGAAACTGAACATCAGGTTGTTGAATCAGCGCTCCACGTTAAACAACGACTCATATACTGTAACTTCACGCATTTCGCCACAGAAATTGAACACAGCTCCTTCCATACGCTCCAAGCTCTTTGGCAGATCAATCCGCTCAAGCGATGAGCAAGAATAGAACGCCTTGTCCCCTATCTCCTGAAGTCCCTTGGGAAGCGTGATTTTCTTGAGATTTCTGCAATCATGGAAAGCACAGGCTCCAATGGCTTCAACACCGACGGGCAGCACCACCGAGGTGAGTCCATTGTTGTTATAGAAGGCGTATGGACCGATTTCCTTCACCCCCTTGGGCACAACATAATCGCCCGGGTTGGCACCGGGGAATGCCATAATGAGTTTAGTTCCATCCTTGGTGTACAATATGTCATTTACCACCTTAAACGATTGATTCTGCTCCGAGATGCTGACTTTCACATTGGGGCTGTAACGGAATGGGTTCCCACCAACCCAATTCAACGTCGACGGCCAGCTCATCCGTTCCAGCTTCTTACTGCTCCCGAAAGAGTTGTCGTAGAGGTCTTCCACACCTTCAGGAATATCAATCTCAGTGAATCCACAATCTAAAAACGCATTCTGCTTAATCGTCTTTAGAGTGGAAGGAAACACGATTTTCGTAAGCGACTCGCACGACGAGAACGCATAATCACCTATCGTAACCACGCCCTCGGGGATGGTGAATTCCGTAAGTGACTTGCAGTCGGAGAACATGGTCCGGGGAAGAAGGGTCAGGTTCTTGGGTACCACCACGTCAGTAAGTTTTGAGCACTCCTTGAAGCATCCTTCTTCAAGTATGTCGAGTTCCTGCGGCAACACAGCGCTCACCAGATTGGGGCAGTCCTGGAACACGCAGTAATCCATCTGACGTACACTTTCAGGCACCACAACCTTTTTCATTCCGCATTTGCAGAATGCATAAGAGCCGATCCGCTCAAGTGTGGACGGGAACTCCACTTCAGTAATATCTTCACAACCGAAAAAGCCCCAGCCAGTTACTGCCGTAACCTGATATGTGGTTCCATCGTATTTCACACGAGCCGGAATAACAAGCTTACCTGTGGGTTTGTGCTTATCATCAATCTTCCCCACTTCCAGGGTGTTGCCGTCTTTCACCTTATAAAGCAACCCGTTGAGCACAAAACTGTCCGACGCACTTGCCACATTCACAACCGATGCAAGTAATCCCACAATCATTGTCATAATCAATTTTTTCATCGTTCTTGTATCATTTGTTTTTACATTCCTTTGAGACATTCATTGCCTCAAAAACAGAATTTAGAATCCTATTCATGGCAAAAATAGTGATTTACTCGTAATTTTCCAAATCTTATCCACACATGATTTGAAAATATTACTGTCCGATAAAAATATCACTTCTTGCAACAATTTATTGTATTACAGTTGTTTAAATCACTTTTGATTATAATGGGGCTTACTTTGAAGCCCATAGTGTTGACGGGCAAGTCGAAGACTTGTCTGAGCTGTCGAAGTAAGCATTATTTATAATTGGTGCTATCGTTATCCTAAATAATCTCCAAAATTCCGTTGCCAGCCCTAAATGGATTTTTAAGCGGACACTAATAATTTGAAAACAGTCTTTATAATGAGCGGAAGACACAGGGACAAGCAAAAAATTAAGGCGACTTCTGCTTAGAACAGTCATCGCCTTAACTCCGTATTAGACGTTAAATAGAAAAGTTTTTACTCTTTTTCACACGGCAAAATTACTACTTTCAGCCGTGCTGCAAACAAACTTTTTTGCATTTTCGTTCATCGCGCCAATGCAAACGTTTGCATTACGCCTATTTCACCATCTTCATTGCCACGCGCGTGCCATCAGTATAGGTAGTAACCACAACGTTGACACCTGCGAACGGCTTGTCGCTCTTCACGCCAAGCACATTATAGTATTCAACTTTTTCCACTTCTTTCTGAGCCACGCCGGCAACATCGATACCGGTAATGATTGATTCATCCTCGGTTGCAGAAGAGGGGTACAGCTCAAATGCGGTGCTCAGGGCGCTGTCCTTAGGCGTAACGCGGCGCGGTGCCGACGACGATGAAGTCTTTGCCTTGATTACTCCAGCGATTTCGTATTGTTTCCCGTTCACAAACTCACATTCCTCGTCGAACAAGCTCAGGTTGATTCCCACAGCGCCGTCCAGGTCGTCTGGGTTCTGAGTGGCCGAACTAACGGGCATATAGAAGGCATTGTCCATATACACGGCTTCCTTGACTATTGCATACTCGTTTGGACGTGGTTTCATCAGGAAGTATTCATACTGATCAACAAAGTTGGCAACCACATATTCATTCGGCACGTATTCCTCCGTGGCGTCTCCCGCCAGTGGCATAACCACGGTCGTAATAGTGGGATTTGCCACATCGGTAAGGCTGCCCGAGATAGTCCCAGCGCGGATTTTATGGTTGATGAAAGTCTGCTGTTTCACGGCGCTCTGGGGACTCATGAACTTAA
>JAGCVR010000176.1 GCA_017962285.1 Muribaculaceae bacterium
ATCTGAAGATTGAAACAGTGAATATCATCTTTAACATGAGAAGTGGTTTTTACTTAAGATGCTTCGGTTTTTAAAACATGGAAAATTATGAGAGATGAACTTATCCTTAAAGCTTATGAAATTGCGCGCGAGAGATATGCGCAGTTAGGAGTTGACACCGACAAGGCAATAGCACAACTTGAACAGGTCCCCATCTCGCTGCATTGCTGGCAGACCGACGATGTGGTGGGCTTTGAGCGCGGAGAAGCGCTTTCCGGTGGAATCCAGACCACGGGAAACTATCCCGGCCGTGCGCGTACGATCGACGAAGTGCGCCAGGACATAGAAAAAGTACAGACTCTGCTTGCCGGCAATCACCGACTGAATCTGCACGAAATCTACGGCGATTTCAAAGGTAAGCTGGTTGACCGCGACGAAGTGGGAGTGGAACACTTCCAGAGCTGGATTGACTGGGCGAAAGAGCACAATCTGAAACTCGACTTCAACTCCACCTCGTTTTCGCATCCGAAGAGCGGAAACCTCACACTTGCCAACCCCAATAAGGAGATTCGTGATTTCTGGATTGAGCACACAAAGCGTTGCCGCAGAATTGCCAATGCCATGGGCGAGGCACAGGGTGACCCTTGTATCATGAACATCTGGGTGCACGACGGCAGCAAGGACCTTACAGTGGAGCGCATGCGCTACCGCCAGATACTCGCCGACTCACTCGATGAAATCCTTGCGGAAAATCTTCCGCACATGAAATCGTGCGTTGAGGCAAAACTCTTCGGTATTGGCCTCGAAAGCTACACCGTAGGGTCGCACGACTTCTTCGCCGGATATTGCGCGAGCCGAAAGGTTATCTATACACTCGATACCGGCCACTACGAGCAGTCGGAGAATGTGAGCGACATAATTCCATCGCTTCTCCTGTTTGTTCCCGAACTTATGCTGCACGTGAGCCGCCCGGTTCGATGGGACAGTGACCATGTTACAATCATGAACGACCAGACTCTTGACCTGTTCAAGGAGATTGTGCGCGCCGACGCCCTCGACCGCGCTCATGTGGGACTTGACTACTTCGACGCGTCGATTAACCGTATCGGTGCCTATGTGATCGGTACCCGTGCCACACAGAAGTGCATCCTTCAGGCGCTGCTTGAGCCGCTGCCAAAACTTCGTGCTTACGAGGATGCCGACAAGGGATTCCAGCGTCTGGCATTGCTCGAGGAGGCTAAATCGCTTCCGTTCGGAGCCGTGTTCGACTACTTCAACATGAAGAACAACGTTCCCGTGGGCGAGGAATTTATCGGTGAGATTGAACAATACGAACGCGATATTACGTCAAAACGATAACAATCCTAACATGGGGGTGTGGCAAGGCAGCAGGGCTTTTGCAACACCCCCGTAAATTTCATACGCTATGGCTATATTAATCGGACTATTGATAATTGCCGTGGGGGCATTCTGCCAGTCGAGTTCCTATGTGCCAATCAATAAAATCAAGGACTGGTCGTGGGAATCCTACTGGATTGTCCAGGGCGTGTTCGCATGGTTAATCTTCCCGTTGCTCGGAGCGTTACTTGCCGTGCCGGCAGGACATTCATTGGGTGAATTGTTCTCAACGGCCCAACCTTTCCGCTTCTGGATGACGATTCTTTTCGGCGTGCTCTGGGGCATCGGGGGACTCACCTTCGGGCTTTCGATGCGTTACCTGGGCGTTGCTTTGGGACAGTCGCTGGCACTGGGAACATGTGCGGCTCTTGGAACTATCATGGGTCCAGTCCTGCTCAACACGTTCTTCCCTGAACTCAATGCGCTGGAGAGTCTCACCTCTGCAGTAATCATCGGGGTGGTGGTTACACTTGTCGGCATAGCCATCATCGGTGTGGCTGGTGCCATGAAGTCGGCATCGCTCAGCGAAGAGGAAAAGAAAGAAGCCGTTAAGGACTTTAATTTCCCGAAGGGAATCATCATTGCCCTGCTCGCTGGTTTCATGAGCGGTTGCTTCAACGTGGGCCTGGAATTCGGCAAGGACATCAACTTCGGCGAACTCACCAATCCAATGTTCCGCACTCTGCCGGCAACGCTTCTCGTTACATTTGGCGGTTTTGTGACAAATGCCGTTTATTGTTTTGCGCAAAACCAGAAGAACAAGACGTGGGGCGACTACGGCAAAAAGAAGGTCTGGGGGAACAACCTGCTTTTCTGCGCGCTTGCCGGAGCACTTTGGTACAGTCAGTTCTTCGGACTTTCGCTCGGTAAAGGTTTCCTCACCTCATCGGCAACACTCACCACACTGGCATTCTGTATCCTCATGGCGCTTAACGTAACGTTCAGCAACGTGTGGGGAATAATCCTCAAGGAATGGAAGGGCTGCAATTCCCGAACCATCGCCGTGCTTGTGCTGGGCATTGTGGTGCTGGTGATTTCCTGTTTCCTGCCTCAATTATTGTAAGATTAAAAAGAGTAAAAATGAAGTAAAACGGGAGTTGGGTGCTACTCGCCTTGTGTGTAGAATCAATTAGTTTCGAGTGCGAGATATACACTCACTCTCTTCAGCCCTGAAAAATGAATTCAATTCTTAACGAAAACAAGGCTCTTGCCAATGAGATTGCCAAGATTGCCGAAGTTGCCGGATATCTTTGGCAAAACGGATGGGCAGAGCGGAACGGTGGCAACATTACCGTAAACGTAACTCATCTCGCCGACGACAAATTGCGGTCACTTCCTGCCATCAGCGACCCGCTGCCCATCGGAACAACGCTGCCAGAACTGAAAGGCTGCTTTTTCTACTGCAAGGGAACGGGAAAGCGTATGCGTGACCTGGCGCGGGAACCGATGCAGAATGGCTCAATTATCCGCATTCTCGACGATTGCGCAAGTTATGTCATTATCGCCGATTCTCCGGTGATGCCCACAAGCGAACTGCCGTCGCACCTCACCGTTCACAACCACCTCATCGCCAAAGGCTCGCCATATAAAGCCACCGTTCACACTCACCCCATCGAACTCGTGGCAATGAGCCATAACCGCGAAATGCTGGGCAAGGATGTGCTGACAAACCTTCTGTGGAGCCTGATTCCCGAGACCAAGGCGTTCTGTCCGCTGGGACTCGGCATAATTCCCTACACACTGCCGGGGTCGGTGGAACTGGCGAAAGCCACGCTGAGCCAGCTCGACGATTACGATGTGGTGCTCTGGGAAAAGCATGGGGTGTTTGCTCAGGGACTGGACGTAATGGATGCCTTCGACCAGATCGACGTGCTGTCGAAGAGTGCCAAAATCTATCAATCGGCGCGTGCCATGGGATTTGAACCCGAAGGAATGACCCAAGGTCAGATGGCGGAAATGAGCCGTGCTTTCAATTTGCCTAAATAGAAACGATATAAACCTAAAAAAATAAAAGACAATAACATGGTAAACAGATTTATCCTTAACGAAGTTTCATACTTCGGTCCGGGTGCGAGAAAAGAGCTGCCGGCAGTGGTGCAACGTCTCGGATTCAAGAAAGCTCTTATTGTGACCGACGAAGGTCTCATTAAATTCGGTGTGGTGAAAATGGTCACCGAAGTGCTTGATGCAGCAAACATTCCTTACGAAATCTTCAGCGACGTGAAGCCGAACCCCACAGTTACCAACGTGAAAAATGGCGTGGCGGCATTTGCGGCTTCCGGTGCTGATTTCATCATTGCCATTGGAGGCGGTTCTTCGATGGATACGGCAAAGGGTGTGGGTATCGTAACCAATAATCCGGAATTTTC
>JAGCVR010000177.1 GCA_017962285.1 Muribaculaceae bacterium
CACATGGAAACCTGCCATCAGCCAAATCAGATGCGCCTCCAAAGGTAAAAATCCTGTATCCAGAAAATGAATCAAGTTTTCATACAGCCACGATGGAAATCAAGTATCAGCTGCAGGCTGGGGGGCTTGACAGTGAAACCACTGTGGAAGTGTTTGTTGACGGAGAGCGACAGCCGGCGACCCGTGCTGTGCGCCGTGCAAATCTTCTTGAGGTGGGACTGCCACGGCACGACTGTGAGGTGAGACTTAGGGCGAGCAACATTAACGGCATGAGCACGTCGAGCATAAATCTCGTTTTTGATGAATCGGCTGGTAAGGAAGAACGTTGCCTCTATGCTGTTGTGGTGGGAGTGGGTGACTATGACGATGAATTGTTGCCCGATCTTGATCTGGCGTGCAAGGATGCCAATGATTTCGCTCAGGTGCTCAGAACGAAGCAGGGTCATCCATATACGGAGGTAAATGTGAAACAACTGATAGGAGACGAAGCCACCCGGAGCGAGATTCTTGAGTCGATGAAATGGCTCAAGCAGGAGGCTACACCACAGGATTTGTGCGTGTTCTATTTTGCCGGTCACGGTTATTGCGATGAAGACGGACTTTTCTATTTCATGTCGGCTGGTTCAACTACCGATCGTTTTGAGAGCGAAGCTGTGAGTTCCGATGATTTAATGAAGATTTCAAAAAAAATCAACAGTAATATTGTTATCTTTGCTGATGCCTGCTTCTCGGGGGCATTGCTCAGATCGCCGTGGCTAATGGGACAGCAGAATCTTGTTCTGTATGCATCAAGCATGCCCGACAACAAGTCGCTGGAAGATGAATTGTGGGGGAACGGCGCATTTACCAGGGCATTGATTCAGGCATTCAGCGGTTGTGCCCGCACCGATAGTGATGACGGCTTGGATACGCAGCGACTGGATGTGTATCTGACCGATGAAGTGAAGCGGACGACAAAAGGCCGTCAGATTCCCACGTATTATAGATCTGCGAATATTTATCCTTTTAAATTGTTTGAATATGAAAAATAATAACTTTAAGTTGCGTTTTGCGATTCTGATTGTGGTTGTGATTGCCTTGTGTCTCAATGCTTTTGCCGCCACCGCAACCTACACAGTCTATTCAGTGACGGGTGACGTACATATGCTGAAAAACGGCAAGTCGGTGGAATTGCTTTCGAGAAGCACTCTTCGTGCCAATGATGTGATTGCCATTGGAGAAGAAAGTGCCGTAACACTGCTTGATGAGAAGAACTTACAGATGATTTTTCTTACCAGTGCGGAGAAAGGCTCGGTGAGCAGTTTTGTAAAGAAAGCAAAGAGCAAGAAGGGACTTAACCGTCAGTATTTCGGCTACTTGCGCAGCCAACTGGTTTCTCCGCGAGGGAAAAAGATGTCGCATCCCGACACATATATGCAGGCCACAGCCACATCCTATCGTTCGCTTGCGACCGATTCGCTGTTGCTTACAAGCATAGTAAACATTCTGGGGGCAAAAGACGAAAGCGTGGAGAAAAAGCTTGTCGAGCCTCAAAGCGTAATCAATACCGATCTTGACGTGGATTTTGATTTGGTTCGTTGCGCCGACGGCACTCTTGTGAGTGGAGACGTGGACGGCGAAACCGGATGCTATGTCAGAGTAAAGAACAACACGCTTAGCCATGTGTATGTGAATGTGCTTAACATTGATGAGGATGGAGAGAAGTATCTGGTTCTTCCAGTGGACGAGGCGTCATTGTGCGCACATCTTCTTGTGCCGCCAATGAGCACCATTGCTTTTAAGTCGGAGCCTTTCGTGTTTGGCGATGACCGGAGTAAAGAAACCTTCATGCTTGTAGCGACAAAGGAACCGGTGGATTTCAGCATCTTGATGAGTCCCATTGCAGGTGGTCGCTCTGGAAAGGTTATTCCCACAGGCATCAGCAGGAAAATGGTCAATGTTTCAGGCAAGGACGATTAATATGAAACGTAGAATATTATTAATAATGTGTCTTCTATGCTCACTTCTTACGTGGGCGGCAGACAAGGCGGAAAATGATTCGGCTTTCTTCGCGTTACTTGCCAATGGCGAGGTTGTGGCGCCTTGGCATCGCACCCTTGCCATCGATGAGAGTAGAATGGAACCTACCAGGGAAAATGCCATTTATCTTCAGCGTGGCGACTTCTATCAGGTGAAGAGCGTGCGAAACGACGTTTATCTTCAGCAGAATGCCGATGGCGGTTATGAGGTAGTGAACAGTTATCGTTACCCTCTTGAGACGATTGTGAATCTGCTTTTAGGTTATATTGATGAGAACGACCATTATATGTTTGTCTCCCATCATCAGTATGGCGGCAAGATTAAAAGGGTTCTTATACCCATGCGCAGGCTCTATGACTTGCTGTGCCCTACGATGGACGTTTACTGCTCCGTGACGGGCATCGACCCTGTGGACGCAAAAGGCGTGGTGGTGTTTCATGAAAAAAACGGCAATTATATCCACATGCTCGACATAACCACATCACCCACAGAGATTGCTCAACCAAAGACAACAATCTTTGCAGAACTATACACCAATATTCCACAGAGCAATGTGAAAACGCTCTTTGGTGAACGAATAAAAAATGAGTAGGAGGAAGATACTTATGAAAAGAATAATAAGCATTTGCATTCTGCCTATAGCCTTGTCTGTTGCAGTGATGGCAATGGCAAATATGATGGATAAAGCTACGAGTGCGAGTATGGACACTACCCGTTTGCAGGCGGTGATGGAGGAGAATATAAATTCATTGCTTGAACTGATGAATGTCACTGCAGAAGCGGGCTCTTCGGACATAAAGACAAGCGACAAAGTCTTTACCAAAGAGGCAGCAGATGGGCTGAAGAAAATGTGGAAAACCAGCCCCATGAGTTGCTCGGTGAAAAGTCTTAATGCCCGAATTCTCAACACTAACCATGGATTTCAGGTGAGAGGAATCCCCGTTGATATTCTCGAAGCTGATGCCAGCGAAGCGCGGCAGGAACTGACAATAGATTTCGATGAGATGGGAAAAATCAGCGGGATTTCAATAGCCATTGAAATGCACCGCTACGATGAACTTATGGCTCAGCAGAGTTCCGACTTGGATTACTCACGTCGCCAGATAATCATTGAATTCGTGGAAAATTACCGCACGGCCTATAACCGGAAGGATTTGGCTTATATCTCTCAAGTCTATAGCGATGACGCGCTTATCATAGACGGGAGAATGGTGAAGCCAACGGGAACCGGGGCAAAGTTTGAAAGCGCTACGCTACAGTCTAACAACAGTGTGGTGTATTTCAAATACAACAAGAATGAATACATGAAAAAGCTAAAGGATGAATTCAAGAAGAATAAGTTCATTAATGTGAAATTTGATGAGATTGAGGTCCTTCGTCATCCTAAGTTTAACGACGTCTATGGCGTTACGCTGAAACAGACATGGCGCTCCGACACCCGAAGCGATGAGGGCTACCTGTTTCTAATGGTGGATTTTCATAACACCGACAATCCCATGATTCAGGTTCGCACCTGGCAACCATACAAGAATGAATTCGGCCAGGTGGTGCTCAAGAAACAGGATGTGTTCCACCTTGGTTCTTTTAAGATTATGAGATAATAACCTTAGAATATTAATATTAAAAAACAAGTGATCCGACGGTCAGGCAGTAGAGTTCGACCAGCCTATCATG
>JAGCVR010000178.1 GCA_017962285.1 Muribaculaceae bacterium
AAGCCAGCCAGGTTGCCCCCAGCCGCCTTGATGCCCGTGACAATTATTTTGAAGGGAACACCCGAATCCACTGCGGAAATGCAGCCCGGCTCGACCTGAACATGGTGAACAACACCATCCGCTGCCGCGACGGCGGTTTTCTCCTCGACACCTGGGCGCAGACCGGCACGCTGTCGCTCCTGAGGAACAACATATCATGCGCAAAACCTGCCGGGCCGCTCATGGTAAACTGGAGCGGTGCCAACCCCAACGACATGACATTTGAGCGAGTGGAAGTGGTGGGCAACCGCTTCACGAACGTTGACCCATCGCAACTGCTGAACGGCATCCGACACATCGGTCACCGCATAGTGGGTAATAACAGGTTTTATTAAGTAAACAAGTAAACAAGTAAACAAGTTGACAAGTTAACGAGCAGATACTTTTTTTATAGTTGACGAGTTGACAAGCAGATACCGTTTTTTACTGTTTTTTCAGCCGACATCCTTCGTTTCTTGCATCAGACGGCGCCAACGGAAATAGCCGGCAACTGCAATCAGCACATACAGTCCGTAGAGTGATGCCTTGAAGGGAATGTCTTTGTAGAAATACAGGGCGCAAGTCACCACATCCACCGCAATCCAGATGAGCCACTGCTCCAGATATTTGCGTGCCAATGCCCAGATGCCGGCAAGCGAGAGAGCCGTGGTAAAGGAGTCGGCAAGCGGCACGGTGGAGTCGGTAAACGACACCAAAAGCCAGTATATTGTTGCCCATAAACACAACGTTATCGCCACCCATGCCGTAGCGAGTCTTAACGGAAAATGCGTTATGGCGCGTGCCGGAGCATATTTGCTGCGCCCGCCAATCCAGCAGAAATAGCCGTAAACTGTCATCGCCAGATAATAGAATTCCATCCCGCAATCGGCATAGAGTCCTTTCTGATAGTAAAGCACAATGCCGAGAATCTGCATCACAAACCCCACAGCCCACAGCCAGATGCTCGCGCGGTATTCAAGGATGATATAAGCGAGACCCAGCGCTGTGGTGAGCATATCGAGCCAGTGGGCAGAAAGGAACGCGGTCATGGTCGGGTCAGAATTTCAATGTGAGATGTGCAAGGAAATGAATGGGAGCCTGAGCCGAGAATGTTGCCCATGCCCATCCGCCGTTATAAGCCTCGATTGTGCCGTCCTGCGTGCGGCGGAAGTTCATGGAGCAGCTGCCGTTGCTCTCGTATTTCTTGTTGAACAGATTGTAAACCGTAACACCCAGAGTGATGTTCTTAACGTGCTTCAGGGAGAAGCCGTAGGAAAGGTCCAGGTCGCTGACAAATGCAGGCTTGAGCACGGCATCGGTGCGGGAGCCGTCGTCTTCGAGATAGGACTTGAAGCCCGAGTTGGTCATCGACTGCTCACTAACATAGTGGGAAAGAAGCGTAGCCCTGAAACCGGCAATTTCATAGGATAGAGTGTTGTTGAGGATGAAACCCGGCGAATAGGCAAGGCGCGTGGTTCCCACATTGGCTGTGGATTCACTCCAATCCTCATTGATAACGGTCACCTCCATATTCCGCGCGCAGTTACGGCTCAGTGTGGCATTCAAATCCCACTGAAAGCCACGGAAAGGCCTCAGGCCGAAAGTCAGCTCCACTCCCATACGGTAAGAGTCCTTAATGTTGCGCGCCACCATTTCGCCGTTGGCATCCTGAGCACCTGTAAGCACAAACTGGTTGTCGTAGTCCATATAGTAGAAATTGGCACCAGCGCTTATCAGTCCGTTCTGGAACCTATACCCCACTTCCAGGTCGTTCAACCGTTCCGCCTGCGGGTCAACGGCAACACTCTCAGCCAGCATGTCCTCGAAGTCGTTGCGAGTGGGCTCCTTATGGGCAACGGCAAATGATGCATAAGTGGTGTGACCGCCGTTCCACGAATAACTGAGACCCACTTTGGGGTTGAAAAAGTCGTATTTCCGGTTCAATTCAATGGGCAACTGCCGGTGGTCGCCATCGAATTCCTGCGAAGAGCCGCTCATCTTGTAGTTCACATGGCGGTATTGCACGTCGGCGAACATGCTCAGTCCGTTTCTAAGGGTGTAGTTGAACTTGGCATAGATGTTGCCGTCGGTTTTCTTGGCGTTGTTGTCGTAATAGCGGTTGTCGGCACTGAGTGTCCCGTTCGACGGGCTGAAGACCTTATTGTCGTCATCGTCCCAATAATACTGGTCGCCCACCCAAAGCACCTTTCCGAAATGGTCGCCGTCGTACCTGTTGAATGCCCCGCCCAACATGGTCGAGAGTCCGTTCCGGTTAGTATAGTTCAGTGAGCCCACAAATCCATAGAAGTCGTTGAGCATCTTCTTCTGGCGCACGAGGTCGGCATAAAGCCCTGTATTAATGAGGTATTTATACAGTTTCTGGTCGGTCTTGTATTGTTCGTAGTACCCGTCACCGCGCGTGTAGTGAAGTGTGGCATTGAGCGTGAGCGACGGCGAGAAACGCTGGTTCCATATCAGCTGATAATTCTGCTGGTGATAGTTGTCGGTCTGATTGCTGTAGTATGCGGTGTTGCCATCGGCGTCGGTGTATTTTCCACTCGGATTGTAGGTCCTGCCATATTTCTCCATATCGGCTTTTGATGCGTAATCCCACGCCATATAGGTTTTCTCGGTGCCATTGAAGGTGAGCAGTTTCACCTGAGTATTGTCGGCATAGTAACCTGCAAGAAGGAAATAAGAGTTGAGCCGGCTCATGGCACGGTCGATGTAGCCGTCGCTCGCAATGTGAGACAACCGTCCCAGAAAACCCCAATGGTCGGCAAGTAATCCCGACGAAAACGCAATTGTTTCCTTATGAGTGCCATAACTTCCACCAGAAAGACTTATCGTGGCCTCGGATTTCGGCGACACGTCTTTTGTGAGCATATTGATGGTTGCGCCGAATGCCCCGGCGCCATTGGTCGATGTTCCAACGCCGCGCTGCACCTGAATCGACTGGAGACTCGAAGCAAAGTCGGCGAGATTAACCCAGTAGAGCTGAGAACTTTCAGCGTCGTTCACAGGCACGCCATTAGCGGTGATATTGATTCTTGTAGGGTCGGTTCCGCGCACGTGAATACCAGTGTAGCCCACTCCCATTCCCGCATCGCTCGATGTCGTAACCGACGGCAGAGAGCCAAGAATAAAAGGCACGTCCTTAGCAAAATTCACACGTTCTATCTCCTTCTCCGCCACATTGGTAAATGCCATGGGAGTATTGGACCCCGCACGGGTTGAAATCACTGTCAGCTCGCTCAGCCACTTCGACATGGCGCTGTCGCTCTCCTCCACGGCAAACACAGTCTTAGTGCCAAGTGCCAGCACCATTACAAACAAAAGAATTCTTCTCATAATCTTTTTTCAAGAATCACACAAAAAGGGGCATCTTTTTATGTCGTCATTTCCCTTCGCCGGCATTATCCGGATCAGGTAGTGAGGGTCTAATCTCAGCCGCCGTTCAGTGGTCAGTTTTCTTAAACAATAATCTTCTGAAGAGCAGCACCCCTTAACTTGCACTTTGCAAATCGGTGCAAATATACGAAAATATTGCCACACTGACTATGTTTTCACCGCCATATTTCACCTGCGACGAAAAAAGAGTGAGCGCAGGAATAATTCTCCCGCACTCACTCTTTTCGGTATTGTTTTTCTTTTTATCTGGCGAGTTTCACGGCTCTGCCGTCGATATTGACTATCGTCAACGGCGAATGGAGCTCATAGGTGTTTTCGCCTGGTTTCACCACCACACGGCGCGAACGTCCATCGGGCGTGATAATCATTGCAGTTGTAGCCGCAGGGCTGTCGATTACCAAAAGTCCACCACTTACATATACTTTCGTTGCGCCTGCCGGGAGACTTTCCAATCCTGTGATTTCACTAACAACCAGTTCACACGATGCGCTGAACTCGCCCACACTTGCCGTAATGGTTGCGGTGCCGTTCCCAACGGCTGTGATTTCTCCGCCCACAGCCTGAGAGCGCCGGCGCGCATTGCTTGCCACAGGAGAAACGGCGCCATTGGTCACAGTAGCCACGCTCTCGTCACTGCTTGTCCATACCACCGGAGATCGCACGTTTGTGCCGCTCACAGTGACTTGCAGCGTACACGATCCGCCAGGCTGCAGACGTACAGTTTCCTGATCCAACGCCACACCGGTAATTGTTTCGGTCAAGTTCCCGTCATTCACCACTTCATATTTATTACCGCTCATTCCGCCCAGTTCATAGTAGGTGTCTTCGGCGATGCCGGTGATATCCACGGTCTGAGTGCCGTTATTGTTGTCATTGAACACGACATTGACTCTCGAACCTTCGGCAGCGATGGTAAACGTGCGGTAGTACCAGGTCTCTCCATCGATAATCACAGTGGATGTGGCACCACCTGGCCAGTTGTCGCTGAGCGATGAATTGTCGGGATTTTTTACCGTACCAGTCCCCCATGCGTGGCACTTCACACCATTTGCCCAGCCCGGGTCTTTAAGGTAAACCGAAACATTATAAGGCACAAACTCTTCCACGTCGTCGGCCGGGTCAACCACGGTATACTTGCCTGTAGCGCTGTCAATGGGACCAAGCTTGTAGTACACATCGCTGGTGATGCCGGTAATATCCACCGTCTGCGTACCGGCGTTGTTGCTTATAACCAGGTTGAAGCTGTAGTTTTCGTCTGACTTATCGAATGTGTGATAATAGTAAGTCTTGCCGTCGACCACTGTTGTAGCCGTAATCTTTGTGCCCGGCCAGCTGCCGAGAGACAGGTTGTTATTTCCGTCCCAAGAGTAGTAATAGACATCTGACCATCCAGGATCTTGGAAATAGACAGTAGCCGTAAGCGGCTCCACTGGAGTGGTGTAGTAGTCGGTAACATCTGTCACGGTGAGTTTACTGGTACCACCTCCACCGGTAATCTCATAATAGACATCCTGTGTGATACCGGTGATATTTACGGTCTGATTGTCATTTCCGCTGTTACCGTTATCAAAGATTATATTAAACGAAAGGTTGTTATTTATGGATTCAAATGTGCGATAATAGAACGTTTCGCCCCTCACGGTAGTGGTCCTGTTCACCATTGGACCAGGCCACGAGTCATTTGAAGTGCCGTCATTATACCCATAGGCATAGAAGCACACCGTGCTCCAACCCGGATCCTTGAGATAAACGGTGATTTTCTTAGTCTCCACCACCTTATAGGTACGCTCGAGCGTGCTTCCGCTCACAATGGAGTTTCCATTCAGCAATCCCACCTTGAGAGTCATGTTGCCATCCACATGAATCGATGTTCCACTTGCCACACGGGTGCCGTTGGAGGCGCTTGGCGTTGAGCCGTCGGTGGTATAGACAAGGGTGGTGTAGCTCGACGATACCGCCGTGAGTTTCACGTCGAAGGCTTCACCATAATTGCCCGATGGCATGTCCACCCATGCGATATTGGCACTTGATGGCATGAAATACTTGTAGTGGTACCCGCTCAGAATCTGAACTGAATTGGATGGTCCAGCATAGCTCGCCACATTACTACCAACAGCACAAATCAGCTTGGTCTTTGTTCCTGTGGTGGTGGTCACATAGCGGTTGGAATTGTTCGACGTCACGCTGTAGGCGCTGGTATTGGATACGCCAGCAGCCTTGCGCGCGGCAATCAGGTTTTTAATCTCCGCCTTGTAGTCCTGCCAGTGACGCAGGAACACGCATGGCGTGCCTGGCATAGCCAACATATATGCATTGGCAGCGATAGTGTCGGCAGAAATAGGGTCGTTGGGATTGTTGGCGTCGCGATACTGGGTGTCGTGATTCTCAACGAATGTCACAGACCACTGCTTGTAGGAGCCACTGTTGAAGCTGTTGCTGATCAGCGGATAACCGTCGTTTGCATCGCTGAGTTTTGACCAGTTTCTGTTGTTGATGGCATTACGGACCGTATAGCGGAACTGGAAGTCGAACGCCGCACTGGTGGGCGTGTTATTGACCTTTGTCCCATCAATCCATGACTTGATTTCCGAACCGCTTTTCCAGCACTCACCCACGCTGAATTGCGGTTGCGCATAGCTGTTGTATGTCCCGATATATGATGCCGAGAAGCCTGCCACCATGTCGTAACGGAAACCAACGTAATGCAAGTCGTTGAGCAACATGTTCAAGTAGGCCTTGACGCAGCGCTGCACATTACTGCTCATGTGATCCAGGTCGCGCATGCCGTTCCATCCGTCACCGGTATCGTTATTGCTGCTCAGCGTCACACCTTGCTGTGAAGCAACGTATGCCGCCTGCCCATTGTCATCGTCGGCAACGATGTCGGTTGAGGTTAATTGATACGTCTGACCGCCATAGGTCTCGCTCGGAAATCCGAACCACCCATTGGTGGTGTTGCGATGGTTAATCACCACGTCGCCGATGATTCCGATGCCCTTTGCCGACATCGTGCTTACCATCGACTGCAGCTGCGCCTTGGTGCCGAATGAGCTAGAATAGTTCGAGAACCAATATTGCGGCGCATAGCCCATTTGGTTGCCACTTCCGCAATTACCGGCATTGGGAATCCAGAGCAGGTCGATGTAGCCCGACATATCCTCGGCTTGAGACTCAAGTTTTGCCCAGTTGGTGTCGCCGAAGCTGTCCCAATAGAATCCCTGAAGCATAACGCCGCCATAGGCACTCGGCCATCCTTGGGCAGCACCTTGGAGCGACGACAATACAAGCACTGCCGCTACAACAAATCTTGAAAAAGTAGATTTAGTGTTCATCAAGTTATAAGGTTATGATTAAACTTTTAAAAATAATTCTCAACAACAACTCTTGCCTAAGAACAGAAGCAAGAATGACTTTTTCAGTTTACAAATATAAGCAAAATCTATAAATAAGCAAATTATTTTAAACTAATGGTGAATATTTCAATACAGAAAATCAGTCGCTTAAGCCAAATTGACTTAAGAGACTGATTGATCATATTTTCTGATTGCTACTATTCATACATGAAACTTAACGTTTCATTTCCTCTCTGGCGTCTCGCTGGTGCCCGGGATGCTTGTGCGGCTTACGCGGTCCGAAATCTCCGTGTTTGCCCTTGCCGGAATGGCGACGGTCGCCCATATTATGTTTGCGTTTGCTGAGTTTGTTCTGAATCTGCTTCTCAACCATGGGGAACTTCTGCAACTGCTCGGCAGTGAGGACCTTGGCAAACTCATCGATATACTTCTTCTGCACATCAATCGCCTTCTTCGACTTATCCAGGCGCTGCTTGATCTGTGCGGCGACGGCATTCACGTCGGTGGCTTTCTCTGGTTTCTTCCGCTCTCCCAACGTTGCCCTCAACTCAGCATCATAGGCTTTGTAGATGGGGATGAACTGAGTTTTCTGGGTTTCGGTGAGTTCAAGTTTTCTTTCAAGCACATTGAGCTTTGCGTCAAGCAGACGCTCACCAAACTGCTCTTTTCCCGTTCCGCAGTTCTCATCGTTTTTTTTCTCCTGGGCATTAACTGCCACTGCGCACAAAATTACAAGTGCCGATAACAATAACTTTTTCATAATCTATTGGTTTTTAATTAATTTCTTGGTTAATAACTATATATTTCCTGTCTCGTTAGTTAAAAGCTGGCGTCCTCATAGTCAACATATTCAATGCAGACGAGGTTCTGCGCATCGTCATCGCTCATGGTGAGCAGCACATTGTCAACGGCATTCTTATCATCCTGCTGCCAAGATTCGTCTTGCATGAGTTGCGCTGTGAGATCGGCCGTTGTGGGAACGTTTCCATCATCCCCGGAGCTGAACAACCACACTCCGATGCCCACTATCAACAACACGG
>JAGCVR010000179.1 GCA_017962285.1 Muribaculaceae bacterium
CAAATTTCTTAAGCATGGTTCAATTTATTTAATGCCTAATTTGGCCTTTACTTTTGCAGTAATATCCTCAATTCCAGTGCCCTGATACAGCAATACGTCCTTGTAGAGAATGCCTGCATAGCCTCCCTCTGCACCCACTTGCTGAATTGCCTGCTGCAATTTCTGCTGAATTGGAGCATAGAGGGTCTCCTGCTGTTTCTGAAGGTCCTGGCTTGCTGTCTGCTGGAAGTTCTGCATACGTACCTGAAGGTCCTGGATTTCCTTTGCCTTAGCTTCTTGAGCAGCCTCGTTGTTCTTGTCGATGGCATTGAATTCGTCCATCTTTTTCTGATACTCGTCCTGAAGCACCTTAGCCTGGGCATCATATTTGTCGGATGCGGCTTTAAGCGTGTTGTTTGCGGTTGCTGTCTCGGGCATCACTGCCACGATTTCTTGAGGACTAACTGCACCAAGTTTCACAGTCTGTGCGCTCAGGCACAGGGGAGCAGCGATGATAGCTGCCAATAATACTTTTTTCAACATGATAAATTATTTATTATTAATTATTAATTTCGTTCGTTTCTCAGTTCACTGAATAGCCCAGTTTGCTCAGCACTTCGTTGCTCACGTCGATGCGTGGAGACGCAAAGATAATGCTCTCGCTCGATGCGCGGTCGAACACAGCCTGGAAGCCTCGCTCATCGCTCAACTTCTTTATTGCGTTGTAGATGTCGTCCTGAATGGGCTTGATCAGAGACTGACGCTTCTTGAACAATTCTCCCTGCGGACCGAAGTATTTATATTGCAGTTGGCTGGCTTCTTTTTCTTTTGCAACAATCTCTTCCTGCTTTTTCTTCTTCTGGTCGTCGGTGAGGAACACCATGTCGCTCTGGTAGTTCTTATACATGGTGTCGGCTTCTTTCTTCACTTCGTCCACTTCGCGCTGCCAGCGTTGTGATACCTGGTTCAGCTGCTCGTTAGCCATTTCGTAGGCCGGAATGTTCTTAAGAATATATTCCATGTCAACCAGCGCAAACTTCTGCGCGTTAACGGCTCCGGCTCCCGCGATAAGGGCAATCGCCACCAATAATATCTGCTTCATTTTCATAACTCTAAAGTTTATCAAGTTACTATGTTTTTTAATTTCAATCTCTTTGACTGATTAATCAGTCGTTGGTTTATTTAGTGTGTTAAAAAATATCTGTTAAATTAACTTATTAGAACTCCTGACCAAGGATGAAGTGGAAATTGCTGCCTCCCTTTTTGCCAAACACCGTGTCGAAGCCGTATGCCCAGTCGATACCCATCATTCCTATCATTGGCAGGAAGATGCGCACGCCGAAGCCAGCCGATTTCTTCAGGTCGAAGGGGTTGAAATTCTTCACGCTGGTCCACGCATTTCCTGCCTCCACAAAGGCAATAGGGTAGATGGTGGCGCTCGGCTGAAGCATCAGCGGGAAGTGAAGCTCCATCACAAAGCGGTCGTATGCATAGCCGTCGCTTCCGTAGGGGGTGAATGCTCCGTTTTCGTAGCCACGCAGTGCGATGGTTTCGGTGGCGTAGGTGTAGCTTCCCGACATTCCGTCTCCTCCCACATAGAAGGTCTCGAACGGTGATTTCAGATATTTGTTCCAGCTTCCCAGCAAACCTATGTCGGCGCGGGTCATCAGCACCAGTGTCCAGCGACCGTCGGGGTCGGTGAGCGGTGTGTAGGTTCGTGCCTGGAACTTCAGTTTCCAGTATTCAATCCAGTGATACAGTTCTTTCTTCGCAGCATCGGTGTTGGCTTCCGACAGCGTTTTCCAGTCTTTCTTCCCGAACAGGTTAGCCGGCGGGGTGGCACGGAAACTCAGGGAGAACGAACTTCCCCGGCGGGTATACAGCGGGTTGTCGATACTGTTCCGGGCGAGTGTGATTCCGAACACGAGAGAGTGGCTCGTGCCGTTCTTCATGTAATAGAGATATTCCCAGTTCTTCAGGCTGTAGAGCTGGTAGCTGAGTTCTCCTGTGATGGTGAAATAGTCGTCGGGCCATTTGAGTCGCTTGCCGAATGCCACGCTCAGACCTGCCATCTGCAGGTATTTGTTCGGGTCGTAGGCATTCTGGTAGCTGTTGGTGTAGTAGTCGTTGTAGCCATATCCATAGCCGCTGTAATAGTTCATGTTGTACAGGTAGTTGTTCATCGCGTTCTGATACATGTTGTTGTAGTACGATGAGTTGATACCTGTCTGACGGCTGTAGAATGCCGAAACCGACAGCGAGTTGGGGCGTTTGCCGCCGAACCACGGGTCAAGGAACGACAGACTGTAGGCCTGATAGTACTTGGCGTTGGTCTGGGCACTTATGGTGAACGTTTGTCCGTCGCCCTGCGGGATGATTCCTTTATATGAGGATGGGTGGAACAGGTTCTTTATTGAGAAGTTCGTGAACTTGAGGCTCAGTTTTCCCAAGATACCAGTCTGGCCCCAGCCGGCGGAGAACTCAATCTGGTCGTTGGCCTTCGATTCCAGGTTGAGGATAATGTCCACTGTTCCGTTTTCGGGATTCGGCTCCGGGCGGATGTCCATCTTCTCAGGGTCGAAGTGTCCGGTCTGCGCTATCTCTCGGGCAGAACGGATAAGGTCGTTTTTCGAGAACAGCTCGCCGGGACGCACGCGGAGTTCGCGGCGGACCACCTTTTCATACAAGCGGTCGTTACCGTTGATCACCACTTTATTGATGCGTGCCTGCTTGCCCTCGTGCATCTGCATCTGAAGCGCTATTGAGTCGCCTTCAACTTTCGATTCCACCGGAACGATGTTGAAGAACAGATATCCGCGGTCCAGATAGAGGTTCGACACAGCATCGTCGTCGGTGCTGAGGCGCTTGTTGAGCAGTTTCTGGTTGTAAACGTCGCCCTTCTGGATGCCGAGGATGCGGTCCAGGTCGCTCGATGCGTAGATGGTGTTTCCCACCCACGTCACATCGGAGATGTAGTATTTCTTTCCCTCTTCCACGGTGATATAGACGTCAACCTTGTCGTCGGAGTACGTCACCACGCTGTCGGCTACAATCTGAGCGTCGCGATAGCCCTTCTCGTTGTATTTGTCGATGATTCGCTGTTTGTCCTCTTCATAGTCTGTGCGCACGAATTTCTTCTGACTGAACAGCTTCAGGATGTCGCCCTTCTCGTTGGTCTTTTTCATCGTGCGCTTTATGGCGCGGTTGCTGAGCACTTTGTTGCCGTTGATGTAGATTTTGTGGACTTTAATCTTGGAGTGCTTGTCCACGTTGATGTCAACTATCACTTCGTTCTTGCGGCTCAGGTCCTCGGTCTGACGGACCTGGCAGGTGGCTTTGTCAAAGCCCTTCTCATCGTAGTATCGGAGCACGATCTGCTCAATACGGTTGGCAATGTGATATGAAATCTGACTGCCAATCGACAGGTGCAACCGCTCTTCGAGGTCTTTTCTCTCGCTCTTCTTTACTCCGTTGAAGTTTATTTTTGATATGCGCGGTTGCTGGCGCACGGCTATCTCAAGCCATGCCTTGTCCTGGTAAATCTTTTCCACTTTAATCTGGACCTTGCTGAACAGTCCCTGGCGCCACAGGTTCTGGGCGGCACGCTTGGTGTCCTCTCCCGGAATGCCAATCCGTTGTCCGATGGCAAAACCGGTGTAGTTGATAACCTGGGTGTCCTCGTAGTTATCTGCTCCGGTAACCTTGATGCCTGCAATCTCATATTGCTGAGGAATGGTGGAAAATATCAGTTTAGGGTTGAATACAGTATCGTTCACGGTGTAACTTGCGTCTCCAAGCGACTGGGCTCCCGCCCAGATGCCTGTAGCAACCACCATCATTGTCAGTATCTTGTTTCGCATATCGCTATTTTTGTTCCTGTTCTTTCATTATTTGGTCGCTCGTCTTACCGAACCGGCGTTCGCGGCGTTGATATTCACGGATGGCATCGCAGAAATCCTTCTTGGTGAAATCGGGCCAGTACATGGGCATGAACACCAGCTCGCTGTAGGCAATCTGCCACAACAGATAATTGCTTATGCGCAAGTCGCCTGCCGTGCGGATCAGCAATTCGGGGTCGGGCATGCCTGCCGTGCAGAGATGGTTGGAAATCACCTCATCGTTTATCGCGCTCACATCCAGAGTACCGTCTTTCACCTCCTGTGCGATTGATTTGCACGCTTCCACTATTTCCCAGCGAGAAGAGTAGCTCATGGCAATGTTCAGACGCATGCCGGTGCAGTGGGCTGTATCCGCCATGCAGCGCTTGAACGACTCTTGGGCAAAATCGGGCAGCCGGTCGAAATCCCCGATCACGCCAAAACGCACGTTGTCCCTGAGCATGAACTTGGTCTCTCGCTCAATGGTGGTGACCACAAGTGCCATCAGCAGATCCACCTCCAACTTGGGGCGGTTCCAGTTCTCGGTCGAGAATGTGTAAAGCGTAAGGTATTTCACTCCAAGCTCATTCGCTTGCTCGGTGACGTCGTGAACCACAAATGATCCATGCTCGTGTCCAATGGAACGATTGGCGCCGTGTTCTTTCGCCCAGCGGCCATTACCGTCCATTATCACTGCCACGTGCTGTGGTATCCGGTTGGGGTCTATGCCTTTAGTTATATCTTGCATCTTTCCGATTCTTTAATGTTTCATTCCACATAATGGCACTTGGTGCAGCGTTTGCTGAATTCGTAGGTGATACTGAATATCCCCACCGAATACCAGTCGGTGTTCTTAGCAAATGAATGGGGAACACCGTTCAGGTCACTGAGGCCATCTATCTTGTCGCCGAAATCTTTGCGCATCGTAAATTCAAAGCCAAGGTTCAGCCGCTCTTTCAGCTTGAATTTCACACCGGCTCCCATCGGAAGCGACAATCCCATGTAGGTGCCCTGGCTGTGAGATATCGTTGCCCCTAATCCCAGTGTCAGATAAGGGCTTATGCGCTTGTATTTCTTGTATTTGGGGCCTATGCCGTAGTTCAGGAAGTTGAACTCCACTTGTCCGCCGATGTCCACCAGCTTTGAACTGAACTCGTAAATCTGGGAGTAGGGGAAACGGGTGTTGATGTCGGCGCTGTTTCCCTTCAGACCCACGTACAGGGCGTTTGCTTTTATCGCCCATCGGCTGTTGGCGTTATAGCGAAACAGTACACCGCCGGCAATTCCTATGTGCTTGAACAGATTGCTGTTGTTCAGGTCACCGAGGTAACCGCTCACACCAACGGCAGGACCTATCTCAAACCGATATTCCTGACCTTGGGCGAAAGGCGCGATGGCGATTAGGGTCAATATTAACGCTATAAGTCGAGTCTTCATTGTCAATAGATTGGGATAAATGTCAGGCGGTTGAACGCTATTTTCCAAATGCTGTTTATGACTTTTCCGTCCTTATCTTTTCCGCCTACGATATACACATACGGGCAATCCCACTCAGTGACCGGGCGGACTGCACCGGCTCTGCGCGGTGCCAGGTCGGCAGGACGGCTCAGCTTCTCGGTTACCACAAACACCTGCGCTCCGCCGAACGGCTTCACATAGTCTGGCATGTCGGCCTTGCTGCTGCTCTCCGACCACAGGATGCCTTGGTCGAGCGAAACAAACACTTTGCTGTTTATCGCACCATCGGTGCCCTTTCCTCCAATTAAGAACCATGTGGGCAGCTGGGTGACGCGCAAAGTTGATGTGTTGGTGTTGAAACTCACATACGGGAATATCACTGGAGATAGCAGACGGGGGATGACGTCGGTGTGGTAGGTGTCGTTGATTTGTCCCCAGCTCGTGCCGTCGTAGCCCCAGATGCAGTCGCTCGCATTTCCGTTTGGAAGTCGTCCTCCAGCAATCACACCCTGCTGCGACACTCCCCATGGATTGTCGGCGTAAACCATCATGGAATTCTCCTTGTAGGGGAATCCGTCCTCTAATTCTGCCGGGGTGAATCCTTCTCCTCTCGGATACTCGTCGTGTTTGTATCCGCCGTCATCGAGCACGCCGAGCACTTTGTCTCCGTATGAGCCCAGAATCCATGTCCACATCACTCCGCAGTCGGTCCAGCTGTCACCGTCTTCGCTTTTGAACAGTTCTCCGTCGTCGTTCAGGATATAGAGAACGTCACCGGCGGCAACAAGCGTTTCCACCTGGGGATCGCCCGGGAACGAGATGGTGTGGCTGTTCCATGAGTCAGAGTTGATTTTATCGGCAACGGATAGCATCAGCTGTCCGTCGGTCTTCGACAGGTGGGTGAAACCTTTCGTGGTCTGTACCATCTTTTGAGAAGTTATCTCGCTTCCCACTCCCGGCAAGTCGCGGCGAAGCGATTTGTTCCAGTAAAGGGAGTCGGGCTCCATCTTGTGGACATTCACTTTTATGGTGTATTTGCGGGAGGCACTCTGGTCGTATGAGGTCACGTTGACTGTTACCTTGCCGGTGAAGTCTATCTCTGTCTCGGTGCTGCTGTAAACGAACGATGTGTCCTTGTGTTCGCTGGCTCCCGTAATGTTGAACAGGGCTTCGCTCACAGTGGAGTTGAATGTCAGGTTCACCTTCAGTGCGGTGATGTTTGTCCCCACAGGCAGTGAATCGGCATTGTAGATTTCGTAGTTCTCGGCATCGATTGTGAAGAATACCGAATCCAGATTCTCCATGACATCATCGTCGGCTACAAGGTTAAAACCACCCACAAGTACTGTTGATGTACTTGACGACCTGTAACTGATCTCTTCCTCTTCCTCGTCTTTCTTGTTGCACGATGCAGTCACTGCAAGAACAAGCAGCGAAACAATGAAATATAATGTAAACTTTTTGTTAATCATCTTGTTGATAGCAAAATATCGCATAATTTCTAAAATGTCTTCTCTCTGCTCCGGCTCTCCTTCTAAAGCGGGTGATAAACCTCGTTATCATCTTCTTTAACGGATGCAGCACCGGAAAGCATATATATCAAACTGCAAATTTACAATAATTTTGCGAAATTCCACATTAATTATTCCACAAGACCTCTTTTTTACACCTTTTTTAACCAATCTTATTAACCAATAACACTTAATCCTCCCCAAATCGGATATGAAGAGGGTGCTGCAAAAATCACCGCATAAGGAGTGTCGCGACATCGCCGCCGCGATGACTTAGAGGAGACAATGTCAGCGGAATCTCGGAGAGATTCGCGTAGCAAGAACCCCATGTTGTGTCGCGTTCAGCGACCTACATGGGGAAATCCGAGACACCATCCCATCCCAACCTCGTTTTGATACGGTCTGACCACAGGTAAAAAAAGACCTTGCGGGCACTGAGCCAGCAAGGTCTTCAAGAAATCCTTTTCTAAATGTGTCTTAGCCTGGAAGAATTGCCTCGTTGGGGCAAGATTCTGCACAAGTGCCGCAATCAATGCAGATGTCCGGATCAATTACGTAAATTTCACCTTCGCTGATTGCGCCTGTTGGACAAACCGACTGGCATGTTCCACAAGCAACACAATTGTCATTAATAACGTATGCCATTTTAGTAAAGTATAAAATAAA
>JAGCVR010000180.1 GCA_017962285.1 Muribaculaceae bacterium
GCACTGCCATATACTTTGCCTGAAGCATTTGCTGGTTTGCTGTTGACACATTGGTCTTGTCGGTAAGCAGTTCCACTATGTTCTTCAACCCGAGCCGGAACTGTTCGCTTGTGAGTTCATAGCTCGCCTCTGTGGCACGGACTTTTTCCTGAGCCGCCGCATAACGCTGCTGAGCACTGTATGCATTGAGCCAATAGGTCTCTATGGTTTTCCACAGGTTCTTCTGCGTATCAAGCAGCGACAGCCGTGCAGATTCTTTGTTCAGCCGAGCCTTTGCCACCGCATTTTTGGTTTTTGAATGGTCGAAAATGGGAACGCTCACGTTCACACCCAGCATATTGTTCCACTGGTTTTTAAGCTGGGTGAACATATTGCCGGCTCCGGTAACATTGCTGGTGTTTATGCCTGCACTGAGGCTGACAGTGGGAAGCATCCCGGCTTTGGCAATCTTCACGTCAAGGTCGCTTTTGTCCATAGCCAGTTCCTGAGCGCGAATCTCGGGGCGTGAGAGCAATGCTGCCTGATACACATCGTTTTTCGCAGGCAATGTGCTGAAATAGTCGGCTTTGAGTTCTGGAACGAGTATTTCAAAAGCCTCATCTCCGTCAAGCTCAAGAAGTTGCTTCATCTGCAGTTTATACTCGGAGAGCGACGTTTGGTCGGCAACGAGCTGATAGCGGTCGTTAGCAGCCTGAGCCTCGAGTTGAGCCACATCGGCACGATTCAGCAAACCCGCCTTGAACAATGCGTTTCCCCGCTCCACCTGCTTTGCAGAAAGCTCAATCTGCAGCTTGTCGGTTTCTATCGCTTCCATTGCATACATTATCTGCACATAGAGTTGGGTAATGTTTTCCTCTATTGTCAGCTCGCTTGCAGCCAGATTTAAATCGGCAATCTGCGTGTTTATTTCCTGCAGTTTGATGTTGTTGGTGATTTCACCACCATCATAGATAGGCATTTGAGCGCTGACACCGTAACTGCCGGAATAACTTGTCTTGCTGGTGGTCGTTATCACGTCCGAACCGTTTATCATTGCTGACGACTTGTTAAACGGACGGTTAGCAACCGACTGATTCGTTGAGAACGAAACCGTCGGCAGGCGGTTGGCGCGTGCCATTTTCTGGTCAATTCGCGCACTCTGCGTATCCAAACGGTTTCGCTGAATCGAGAGATTCTGCTCTTTTGCCCGGTCAATGCATGCCTGTAACGTCCACTCACCAAGCACTTTCTTTGGAACCTGCTGTTCCTGAGCCACACCCGTCAGTGTCGCAGACAAGAGTAATGCAATTAATAATCTCTTTTTCATTTTTCCTATTTCCTAATATATTTCTTTTGCAAATATAATATATAATAAATTTCAGCCATTCCTCAATTGGCGAAGTGCTTCCCAAAGCAAAATTGCCACACTGTTTGCAACGTTAAGCGAATGTTTGGTGCCATACTGTGGGATTTCTATGCACACCTGGCACTTGTCCACAACCGTCTGCCTCACGCCCTTGACTTCATTCCCAAAAACAAGGGCATACTTCTTGGTTGTGCTGAACATGAATTTCTCCAAACTCATGCTGTCATGAACCTGTTCCACGGCACACACTTCATAACCTTGCCCGATAAGTGTTTCCACCGCCTCATCGGCAGAAGAAAAATACTCCCACACCACACTGTCCTCGGCACCTAATGCTGTCTTGTGAATTTCCGGAGTGGGCGGCACGGCTGTGATTCCACACAGACAAATCCGCTCCACCGCAAAAGCATCGGCAGTGCGGAACACACTGCCCACATTCATTTCGCTGCGTACGTCATCAAGAACCACCACCACCGGCAGTTTGTCCTGACTGGCATATTCTTCGACACTCACACGGTGAAGGTCGAGCATTGATTTTTTCTTCATATATTAACGTATTATGCCACAAATTTAATAAATTTGCAGAAACTACTAAACACAAAAACAATATGAGATTCCAATTTTCAATCAAAGCAGTCATTTTTTCAATAATGCTTCTGGCTACTACCATGAATTGCCACCTCAGCGCAAAGGATGCCGTGGACTATGTGAACCCATACATCGGGAATGTGAGCCACCTTCTGGTTCCCACTTACCCCACCGTTCACCTCCCTAACAGCATGCTCCGCGCTTATCCGGAACGAGCCGACTACACAAGCGAGTATATGAAAGGCCTGCCCATAATGGTTGCGGGACACCGGGCACGATCGGCATTCAAGCTCATGCCTCAGATTGGAGAAACAGCCAAAAGCGACGTGGCATACAATTTCGACAACGAGCATATCCGACCCTATGGTTTTGATTTCGACTTTGACGAAAACCGCATGCACGCAAACTTCGCCGTCAGTCATCAAAGTGCATTATATGAGATTGGCTTTAGGGCGAGTGGCATCCGACGGATTGCACTGAGTTCCAATGACGGGGATTTTCATTTCGGAAATGGATGGATAAGCGCCCGACAAACTGTGAACGGTCCCACCTGCGCCTACGTCTATATTGAGTCGGAACAGAGTCCCGCCATTATGGAGCGCGTTAGCGACAAATGCGTGGCAATGAACTTTGGAGATAATGTTGATAAGGTGAATTTGCGCTACGGCATTTCGTTTATCAGCGAAGAACAGGCTAAAGCCAACCTTCGCCGTGAACTGCAAGACTATGACATCCACAAACTTGAGCTGCTGGGACGGGATGCCTGGAACGACGCTTTGGAGAAGATTGAAATAGAAGGGGGCTCCGACGACCAGAAAACCGTTTTCTACACTTCGCTTTACCGCATCTTCGAACGCCCCGTCTGCATCAGCGAAGACGGCCGCTACTGGAATGGCGACGATAACTGCGTTCATGAGGATGGAGGCATTCCATTCTACACCGACGACTGGATCTGGGACACATATCATGCCGCCCACCCTCTGCGGATTCTCATCGACCGCGAGAAAGAGGAAAACATCCTTACTTCGTTCCTGCGAATGGCAGAAACCAACGGAACCGGATGGGCACCCACTTTCCCGGGCATCGACGGAGACACAAGGCGAATGAACTGCAACCACTCGGTGGCATCGTTTGCCGACGCCCTTTGGCACGGACTAAACGTGAACGCTACTAAAGCATTCGACGCCTGCCGGCGCGCATTGGAAGAGAAATCGCTCGCCCCTTGGAGCGGTAATCATCCCGCCAACTACTTGAACAGATTCTACGACGAACACGGCTATATCCCGGCGCTCTACGTGGGAGAAAAAGAGACGGAAGACTCCACGGTTCACTCGTTCGAGAACCGTCAGGCTGTGGCGGTAACTCTTGGAACAGCCTACGACCAGTGGTGCCTTTCCCGCATCGCAAAATGGATTTCCAAGAACTCCACCAACAAGAAAGAGAAGGCAAAATTCGCCGACTATGAGCTGAAATACCGCAAGCTGGGGCTCAATTACAGAAACCTATATTTCGAACCAACCGGATTTTTCTACCCCAAGGACCGCGACGGAAACTTCATCAAAGACTTTAACCCGACTTTCGGCGGAACAATGGGTGCCCGCGAATACTACGATGAAAACAACGGCTGGGTATATCGCTGGGATGTGAAACAAAACTTTGCCGACCTCGTCAGCCTCATGGGCGGCAGAGAAAAGTTCACGAATAATCTTGACCGCACGTTTGGCGAAAACCTGGGAAAATCCAAGTTTGAATTCTATTTCCAATTCCCCGACCACACAGGCAACGTGGGGCAGTTCTCAATGGCAAACGAGCCGGGCATGCACGTTCCTTACCTCTACAACTATGCCGGCTGTCCCTGGAAGACGCAGAAACGGGTGCGACAAATGCTCCGCACTTGGTTCCGGAACGATGTTATGGGTGTGCCGGGCGATGAGGACGGCGGCGGTCTTACGGCTTTCGTGGTGTTCTCCATGATGGGATTCTATCCTGTTACGCCTGGTCTGCCTGCCTACAACATAGGAAGCCCTGTGTTCACCCGGGTGAAACTACATCTGTCGAATGGAAAAACGCTTGAAATTGAGGCACCTGCATCATCCGCCGATTACAAGTATATCAAAAGCGCCTCACTCAACGGCAAGAACTGGGACAAGCCCTGGTTCAGCTACGACGACATCAAGGATGGCGCGAAATTAGTGCTTGAAATGGACAATACACCTAACAAAGAGTGGGGGGCAGCCGCAGGCAACGAACCTCCTTCGGAAAAAATGAACATGGAACAATGACAACGGAACAGGCAGTTAGTTTTCTTCACTCCCGGCTTGATGAGCGATTTGGCAAGGGTGAGAGCAGCGCGATGATTCGCATAATCTTCGAGGAGATAATGAATTATGGCTCTGTTGACCTTGTGCTGAGAGCCAAGAGTGAACTGCCGGACTTTGTGCCGGCGAAATTAGAGCAAATTGTGGCACGACTGCTGCAAAACGAGCCGCTTCAATACATCCTTGGAACAGCCCTGTTCCATGGTCACAAATTCCGGGTAACGCCTCACACGCTTATTCCGCGTCCCGAGACCGAGCAACTCGTGGACATCATCATTGATGAGAACAGGGATAGCGACCTTCGGGTTCTCGACATAGGCACCGGGAGCGGATGCATCGCAATTTCGCTCGCGCTTGCCCTGAAATTTGCAGTTGTCTCCGCAACCGACATCAGCGCAGAAGCTCTGTCGGTGGCATCGGAGAACGCACTGACACTCAAGGCAAAGGTGAATTTCATCCAAAACGACATCTTGCAGGGAAACCTGAACATTGACGGTGAACTTGACCTGATTGTTAGTAATCCGCCATATATAACCGGTTCGGAAAAAGCGGGAATGGAACCGAATGTACTTCTCTACGAACCGGGAACAGCGCTGTTTGTCCCCGATGACGACCCGCTGCTCTACTATCGTGCCATAGCACGTTTTGCCACAACGACACTACGCAGAGGCGGACGTCTGTATCTGGAGTGCAACCGGCGCTTTGCACACGATGTCCAGCGGATGCTCCAGAAAATGGGCTTTGTGGCACAAACCGTCATCGACCAGTTCGGCAACCCGCGCTTCGTAACCGCCGAAAAATGTTGAACCTTTAAGCGGCTTGGGTTAGTGGGCGTCGAGCCAGTTTGTGGCGGCGGCGTGCGATGCCGTTAGGCGCACTTTCCCGCTGTAAGCGCCCTCCATTTCCTCGACCACGATTCGCTGAACGAGTTCCAATTCCTGCGGAACCACGTCAAAATTCAGTTCGTCGTGCACCTGAAGAATCATTTTCGACTTCAGCCCCTCTTCACGGAATCTTCGCCAGATGCGTACCATTGCAATCTTTATGATGTCGGCAGCAGAGCCCTGGATGGGGGCATTTGTGGCATTGCGCTCACTGAAACTGCGCACCACCGCATTACGGGAGTTGATGTCGGGCAATAGGCGACGACGGCCGTGAATTGTGGTTACATAGCCTTTCTCACGCGCCGTTTTCACCTGATTGTCAATATAGATCTGCACCAATGGGAATGTGGCGAAATACCCGTCGATGAGCATTTTAGCCTCGGAGCGCGGTATCTGGAGACGCTCGCTCAGACCGAAAGCCGAAATACCGTAGAGTATGCCGAAATTGGCGGTCTTGGCGCGCCGGCGCTGTTCCGGTGTTACCGACTCGATTGTTTCGTGATAGATTTTTGCCGCGGTGATGGCATGGATGTCGTGTCCCTCGCGGAATGCCTCAAGCATAGTGGGGTCGCCGCTGAGGTCGGCAACAAGTCGCAATTCTATCTGCGAATAATCGGCACTGAAGAACACATTTCCGTCGGTGGGAATAAAGGCTCGTCGGATTTCCCGTCCCTCCTCGGTACGGACCGGTATGTTCTGGAGGTTTGGGTTGACGCTCGAGAGGCGTCCGGTTGCCGTAACGGTCTGGTTGAATGTGGTGTGAATCCGTCCCGTCCTAGGACTGATAAGTGCCGGCAACGCATTAACATAAGTGGACAGCAGTTTTCTTATCCCTCTGAGTTCAAGGATTTTACCCACAAGCGGGTGACGATCCTGCAAACGAAGCAGGATTTCCTCGGTTGTGGAATACTGACCGGTGCGGGTCTTTTTCGCCTTTGAGTCAATTTTCAGCCGGTCGAACAGGATTTCACCCACTTGTGCCGGCGATGCCGTGTTGAACGTAACTCCGGCAAGGTTGTAACACTCCTCTTCAAGTTTGGCGACTTGTCCCGTGAGAGAAAACGAGTATTCATTGAGTGATGCCACATCGATTCGCACCCCGGCAATTTCCATATCTGCAAGTACCGGTATCAGCGGCAGCTCGATTTCCGTGAGAAGCGATGTCATCCCGTTCTCGGCGATGGCACTGTTCAACGGTTCCATCAAAGCCAGACACATATCGGCCTGCTCACAGAAATAATCGGCAACCGACTCGGGATTCATCTGACTGAGAGCGAGACTGCCTTTTCCTTTCGAGAACACTCGCCCCTCATTAATCGCCTCATAGTTAAGCAAGTTTCCTGCTATGACGGCGGTGGAGTGAGTCCGCTCCGGCTGGAGCAGATAATGAGCCACCGCCACGTCGTAGTAGGGTGCGGTGAATTCAATCCCGAGACAATGCAGCATCACCTTCATCCGCTTAATGTCGTTACCGATTATGGTGGTGTTCCCGGCAAACAGCGGAGCAATCGCCTGCAACACCCACCCGAAGCCATCGAGAGGAAAATAATATGCCTTGCGCGGGTCGGCACAGACTGCGATTCCCACAAGATTTGCCCTCATCGCCCCATCGCCCTCTGCCGCGAAACACACCCCGACAGTCTTTTTCGTCAGGATTTCCTGCACCACTCCGTTCATTTCGGACGAATCAACCAAAACCTTGTAATCATGCGGTTTTGACGCGAGAGATTCCCGTTGCTGAAACGACGGTTTCACCTCAACATCGCCGCCGGTTTCATAGAAGCCGAAAAGCGAC
>JAGCVR010000181.1 GCA_017962285.1 Muribaculaceae bacterium
GCCAGCATTTCTTCGCTGTCCATTTTGTCGAGGACGAAACTCTTCGCCAGCAACACGAAAACTAACGCAACTACGACAAACCACGCCAGAATAATGCCATTGCGCTTCATCGAGCCAAGCATATCCGATATTTTCTTATCCTTTCTACTCATAATTGTTTGCAAAATTAGTGCAAACCTGTGGAAAAAACAATTTTTTTCCACAGGTTCGCGAGTGAGAGTTTAGCGTAAGTCGTGCCGCAAGGCACGGTGCGTGGTGCCCGACAGGGCAAAACTACTCACCGCAACGCGGAAAGCGAAAAACCAAAACTTGCCACACCTTTTCTCGCAAGTTTTTCCGAGCCGTAGCACGATTTATCAGAAATCACTTAAATAATTGATATTTTTTATGTAATTTTGAAGCAGAATAACAATATTATTATGGAAAACAAAGACATCATAGCCCAATTGTCGCGAAAATTAGGGCGAAACAGAGCCGATGTGGGGAAACTCATGGACGGCCTCACATCGGTAATGACCGAGTGTTGCGCCGACCTCAACAGCGTGTCCATTCCCGGCTTCGGCACCTTTGAGCCGAAGAAGAAGAACGAGCGCGTGGTGCTCAACCCCAGCAACGGAAAACGTATGCTCATACCACCCAAGGTGGTGCTGAATTTCAAAGTGAGTAATGTGCTTAAAAACCGACTGAAATGAACCAGAATATCACACTGCCGGAACTGGCGCAGATGCTTTCTAAAGCCACAGGCACTACTAAGAATGTCTGCGAGATATTTCTCAAGGAATTGTTCGCAACCGTTTCAAAAGCCCTTATCGACGGCAAGAATGTGAACATCAAGGGGCTGGGTTCATTCAGGCTTACCAACGTAGGCTCCAGGAAAAGCGTCAGCGTGAACACTGGCGCTGAAATTGAGATTCCTTCGCACAACAAGCTCACCTTTGTCCCCGACAAAGCGATTGCCGCCGTCATCAACGCTCCGTTTGCCAACTTTGAGACCATCGTGCTCAGCGACGATGTCACCGACGAGATGCTTCAGAAGATAGATTTCTCCGAAGCAGCGGCTTCACGTCCCGATGGACCGGCAGCACCGCCGCCATTCACCAAACTGTTGAGCGACAAACCGGCGGAGCCGAAGGAAACGTCGCCCGAACCACCGGCACTGCCACAGGAGCCAGCCGAAGAACCCGAGGCCCCACAGCCCGAGCCTGAGACATCGCCCGCCGAGCCGCCGGAACTGCCTCAGGAGGCTGCCGACGACGAAAAACCCGCCGAAGCCGAGCAGCCCGCAAAAGAGCAACCAGCCGAAGACGAAGACGACAAAGACGAGCGCGTCACGGCACTGGTGCCAGTGGGTGAGGAGTACTACCGCGAACTCATTAAGACCGAAACGCACAAATCCATGATTAAGGGATTCGTGTGGGGTGCGCTGATGGCTCTTCTGCTGTGCACCATCATCGGCTATGCGTTCTTCTCGAAGAGCCATTCAGCCGGCAGTCCCGACAAGGCTGCCACCGACACCACCCTCGTTGCCGGCACCGACAGCGTCAACGCCCCAGGCAAGGCCGAAGTGGAGAAGCAGTCCGTGGTCCTCGACACAATCACGGCGCAGATGGTGCTGTTCCGTATTGCGCGCAAGCACTTTGGCGACGAGCATTTCTGGGTGTATATCTACAAGGAGAACGAGGCGAAAATCAGCAACCCGAACGCCGTCAGCCCGGGAACGGTCGTTACCATCCCGCCAGCAAAGAAATACGGCATCGATGCCAACGACCCGCAGAGCGTGGAACGCGCCAAACAGCTGTCCTTCGAAATCCTCTCAAAGTACGAGTAGGAGAGTAGCGGGTGATGCGAAACAAAAAGACAGTGCCGGCGGCGCTGTCTTTTATGTTGTTGTAAGAAACTGTATCAAAAGTGACAAACTACGGATCTTTCTGATTATTCTGATTTTTAATTATTTGAGATACAGAAAATTGACTAAATGCAAATTCTCAGATAAATCTGTTGAATCAGCGTAATCCGTGTTTTTTAATTATTTTGATACACTTTCTCAGCAGATGACTTCAGGTCTGCGACACTATTGGCTGTTTGCGGGATTCGTCACTCCAGACCCTGCCACGTGCCGCGGATCTTCTTGCACTGCGTGTAGAGCGCCGGGCAGTTGAACACCACATAGAAGTCCGAGTCGGCCGGCTTTATCACCTCCACGGCGCGCCAGTTGGTGTCCCAGCCCTTGGAGTCAACCTGCAGGTAAATCACGTTGGCGTCGTAGCTGTTCGAGTAGGCGTATTTCTGCACCGGATTCACCCGCACATTAACCTTGTAGGGCTTCGACGGGGCATAGCCGTTCTCCGGCGTGGCGCCCTCGAGCAGCGCGGCGGCGAGGTACGGACGCGCGTAGCTGTCGCCGTTGCGGTTCAGCTCCTTCAGCTGATATTTCGTCGAGGAAAGATTCGTCATCGTATTGTTCAGCTGCAACGCCTCGCTGCCCAGAGCCTCGTCGCGGCGGAACATCTCGAACGCCATGACCTGCAGCGCCACGGCACCCTGCGGCTCAAGCCCGAGCACAGCCTGCAACTCCTTGAATTCCTCGATGGTGGCAGGGATGCGGCTGAACTCCACCGTGGATTTCTGCCCCTTCTCCCAACTGTCGTGATTGATCTTCCCGCTTATCTTGCAGCTGATCTTATTCTCCTTGTCGGCACACTGCGCGCTGAATGCGCACAAGCCCATCACCACCGTTGCGACAAACAGAACGGAAGCGATTCTTCTGATTGTAGTTTTCATGTCGTAAAAAAATTTATATTCGTTTAAATCTTATATTCTCCACCGCAAATATAATAAATAAGCGCAATAAAACCACCAAACATACCAAACAAGAAGTAATCGGGCAAAGCCCGAGGAAGTAAAAATGGAAGTAAAAGTGGAATAGCGTCGGAGGCGCTGGCAGGCTGGAGGTCTGCCGCTGTGCGAAACCTCAGGTTAGAGCGTCGGAGACGGTCGTAACCTGGGGAGAAGGGCAAAGCCCGAGGAAGTAAAAATGGAGTAAAAAGTGAAGTA
>JAGCVR010000182.1 GCA_017962285.1 Muribaculaceae bacterium
CGATGCCAGTCTAAATGGGAGTAATAAAAGCCCAGTTTCATGCGCTCACGGGCACATGCTTCCGACAGTTCCTTAAGCACGTCCCGCCCGAATGGCGTATTGGTGATCTTAAAGTCGCTCTCCGCGGTGTCCCACATCGAGAATCCCTCGTGATGACGCGAGGTGATGGTGATGTAGCGTGCTCCGCAGTTCTTGAGAAACCTCACCCACTTGTCGGCATTGAATTTCGCCGGGTAAAACGCTCCTGCGCCCTTTGCGTATTCACGGAAATCAATGTCTTCCTTATACTGATACCACTCCCCGTGACCGAACATGCTGTAAAGTCCCCAATGAATGAAAATTCCGAACCTGTCGGCGGCGAATTGCTCGCGAGCCGCAAGATTTTCGGCGGTAGGGACATACTCTTCACCGGCGCTGCCGGCAATCGCGGCGACAAACAGCATTGTCGCCACCAGCGTTATTCTTAAAAATCCTTTACCTTTCATTACTTATCATGTGCTACACTTTCTCCACAAAATTACGATTATTTTTTGCTCCCGGCAAGATTGTTTTCACCAAAATCAAGCCCGAACTAACCATGAGGCTAATCCGGGCTTGTGGAATCTGTTGAATAATCTGTGAAATCTTAAGCCGTGCCGTCGCTTCCGAGCACTTCAATGATTTTGTGCTTGTAAAGACGCTCCATCTCCTCACGGGCAGGACCGCAGAACTTACGCGGGTCGAATTCACCTGGTTTTTCATCGAGAACCTTGCGCACTGCAGCGGTGAATGCCAGACGCGAGTCGCTGTCGATGTTAATCTTGCAAACGGCGCTCTTGGCTGCCTTGCGAAGCTGTTCCTCGGGGATACCAACAGCATCGGGCAACTTGCCGCCGTGCTCGTTGATCATGTCCACATATTCCTGTGGAACCGACGACGAACCGTGAAGTACGATTGGGAAACCTGGCAATTTCTCCATAATGGCGTCGAGCACATCGAATGCCAGTGGAGGAGGAACCAGTTTTCCGGTCTTGGGGTCGCGGGTGCACTGCTCTGGTTTGAACTTGTAGGCACCATGGCTTGTACCGATAGAGATAGCGAGTGAATCGCAACCTGTGCGTGTGGCGAAGTCAATAACCTCTTCGGGCTTGGTGTAGTGGGAAACCTCACTCTGAACCTCATCCTCAACACCGGCGAGAACGCCAAGCTCAGCCTCAACTGTTACGTCGAACTGATGTGCATACTCCACAACCTTACGTGTAAGGGCGATATTCTCCTCGTATGGAAGCGAAGAAGCGTCAATCATCACCGATGAGAAACCGAAGTCAACGCATGACTTGCAGAGTTCAAAGCTATCGCCGTGGTCCAGATGCAGAACTATCTGTGGGTTCTCCCAGCCAAGTTCCTTTGCATACTCAACGGCACCCTCTGCCATGTAGCGAAGCAGCGTCTGGTTCGCATAGTTGCGTGCACCTTTCGACACTTGAAGGATTACAGGAGATTTTGTCTCTGCAGAAGCCTTGATAATGGCCTGCAGCTGCTCCATATTGTTGAAGTTGAAAGCCGGGATTGCATACCCGCCGTTAATTGCCTTTGCAAACATCTCACGAGTGTTCACAAGGCCTAATTCTTTAAAACTTACCATTTTATGTTATTTATTAAGTTAATAATTATATTTCCGTTCATCACGAAACCGCGAGAGCCTCGTTTCTCTGTTACAAAATTAATAACTTTTTCAAAAACTTGCAATCTGTTCACACAAAACTTCAAATTATTTTTCATGCAAACGATAAACCCAATCACAAGAAAGATGGCGCTCCCCCGTGAAAACGCCCCCAATGTCATATAAGACCTATAGGACCTATAAGACTTATAAGGCCTATAAGATTTAAATGGCTAAAAACAAAATTCTAAATTCTTGCCATAACAAATATTTCTCACTAATTTTGCATAATTGAGAACATGATTTTTCACTGAACGATAACCAAAATGAAGTTTTCCGATATTATTGGCAACGAAAAAGCCATTGAACAAATACGCCGACTGGTGGATGCCGACCAAATCCCTCATGCCCTGCTGCTCTACGGCGACAGCAGTGTGCCGAAACTTGCGTTGGCTCGCGCCACGGCACAATACATTCACTGCACCGACCGCCAGAACGGCGACAGTTGCGGCAAATGCCCGTCGTGCCTACAGCACCAGTCGCTCAACCACGGCGACACATTCTTCTCTTTCCCTGTCACGAACAAGGGAGAAAACACCACAAGCGACCTGTTCATGGCAGAGTGGAAACAATTCCTCAATGAAAGTCCCATAGAGAATTACGAACATTGGCTCGCTCTGCTGAAAAACGAGAATGCCCAGCCACAAATCTACGCTTCCGAGAGCAATGCCATCATACGCAAAATGAGTCTTTCCTCGTTTACCGCGAAATATAAGGTCCTGGTTATGTGGCTACCGGAAAAAATGAACGAGGCTTGTGCAAACAAACTCCTGAAACTCATTGAGGAGCCCGACCATGACAGCCTTTTTATCCTTGTCAGCAACAATGAGAAAGCGCTCCTGCCCACAATCTTCTCACGCACTCAGCGTATTCAGCTGCGCCGTCCGTCGGTGGAGCAGATTGCCCGATACCTGCAGGCAAACATGGGCACAGACTACAACGATGCGCTCGTGGCTGCAGCCTCGGCCGATGCCAACGTGACGCAGGCCATTCAGAACCTTGAGGCACAAAGCGAGGCTAAAGCCTTTCATGAGAAGTTCGTATCACTTATGCGGCTCGCTTACATGAGAAACATAAAGGCCCTTAAGGAATGGAGCGAACAGATTGCCGACTACAAACGCGAGAAATCACGTCGGTTCCTCATATACTGCGCCCGAATGGTACGGGAAAATTTTATCTATAATCTTAAGAATCCTGAATTAAACTATCTCACCACCGAGGAGCAGCAATTCAGCAGCAAATTCGCACCGTTCATCAATGAACAGAACGTGGAGCAGATGATAGCCGAGTTCTCGAAGGCCGAAAGCGACATCCAGCGAAATGCCAACGCAAAAATCACTCTTTTCGACCTTGCAATTAAGGTTACTATTCTTATAAAAAAATGAAAGCGATGAAAACCGACTCCTATACGCCCATCACGCCGTTTCTGAGGCAAGTGGCCCAATACTACATAACCAAAGCCCCCGACCAGCTTCACTCCCACCGCTTCGTCTTCCCGAACCGAAGAAGCGGGCAGTTCTTTCTGAAAGAAATCTCGGAAGCGGTTCCCGGTGGGCAAATCGTCATCGCACCTCATGTTACCACCATTACCGACTTCGTGAGCGAGATAACCAATCAGATTCCCGCGTCACAGGTTGAATCGCTCTTCATCCTTTACCAATGCTACCAACGTATCAGCGGACTCGCCGAAGCCGATAATCCTTTCGACAAATTCATCTTCTGGGGGAACGTGGTTATCAACGACTTCAACGAAGTGGACAAATATCTCATTGAGCCTAAGAAGATTTTCCAGAACATAGAAAACTATCGCGAAATTGGCACCGACTATATACCCGATGAAGTGAAAGACATCTTGGCGCGATACCTCAACATTGACTTCGGTAATGCCAACGACAAGGAAAGGTTCTGGCGGCACCTGCATGGCAATGACGGGGAAATCACAAATAGGTACGTTCAGTTATGGAACAGCATGTTCCTGCTCTATCAAGAGTTTCGCCACAACCTGAAAGAAATGGGGCTTTCCTACGAGGGTAAAATCTTCCGCGATGCAGTGGACAAAATCCGCAACACCGCAGTGGAAGATTTCAAACATTCCCGATTCGTTTTCGTGGGATTCAACATCCTTACCAAAGCCGAAGAGAAAATCTTTTCTCTGCTTGCCAACAAGAAAATTGCCGATTTCTTCTGGGACGACGCTTCACCGGCGTTCGCCGACAAGACTAATTGCGGCGCGACGCACCTTAAAGCCAACAAAGCGAAGTTTCCTCACCCCCAGGATTTCTTGCCAGAGGAAATACATGGTTCCCCCACCATTCACTCTTTTGCTGTCCCGTCCAATACAGGTCAGGCACTCTTTGTGGCGAATATGCTGCGGGAACAGCGCATCCCATATTCTTCCGAAGAACCTTCAACAGCAATTGTCCTTCCCGACGAGAATCTGCTCCTTCCGCTAATCAATTCACTGCCGCAGGAATTATCTTCGGTAAACGTCACCATGGGCTATCCGCTGCGGAACAGCGAGATAATGACTCTTTTCCGGACAGTGGCGCGCATGCACGCCCATGCACGCCTGAAAGGTGAATCCTGGACGTTCTTCCGCGATTTTGTCAAAGACACGTTGAGTCATCCCATCATAAAGTCCATCTATCCAAGACAAGCCAACGAGATTATAAACTATATTGACGACAACTTCATTTTCGACGTACCGGCTGAACTGTTCGGCAAATATCCCTTCGAATGTCTGTTTAGGATCATAGGCAACGGGAGTATGCTCCACGATTCGCTCAATCTCATAGAAGCCCTCACCGACTTTTCCAACGACATAAAGCAGGGAATGCTGGAAAACTCCGCGCCAAAAGTTCCCCTCCAGTGCGCTTTCATCGACCAGTTCATCGACCTCCTGGCTCAACTGCACAGCATTGTGGAGCGATTCCAAATTAAGATGAATGAGGACACCATCTTTAACCTTATTGAACGCCTTGCTGCCGTAGTGAGCATACCATTTGAAGGAGAACCGCTTCAGGGACTCCAGATTATGGGAACACTCGAGACTCAGTCGCTCGACTTTGAGAATCTGGTTATCCTGTCGGTAAACGAACGTGTTTTTCCGCACAAAAATGCATTCAAGCCTTCGTTCATTCCAAACATCATCCGTCGCGGCAACCAGCTTCCAACCGTTGAGGCACAGGAAGAGACCTCCACATATTATTTCTACCGGATGATTTGCCGCGCACAAAACGTGTGGCTTTTCTATAACAGTTCCACGCAAGCCTACGGAACAAGCGAGAAATCGCGATTCATTGAACAGCTTAAAAGAATTTACAATGTTTCCGTTACCGCTCACGAAGTTCAGCTTAAGCAGACGCCAGCCGACAAGTACTCAATCGAAATCAACTCAAACAACGATGCAGCACAGTACTTCAACACCGACAACGACTTGCCGAATATCAAATCCGCTACAGAACTGCAGGCCAGCGGCATTAAATGCCTTTCGGCAAGTTCCATAAATCATTATATCGGATGTCCGCTGCAATTCTTCCTGCAACACATCTGCCACTTCCGAAACGACAACCCGCCATCGGATTTCATGGATGCCGGACAGTTTGGCTCCATCGTGCACGACACTCTGCAGGAACTCTATTGGGACAATTCGAAAGATCACAAAATAACAATTGCCAAAATCAGAAATTTTGATAAGAACTCCCTCGACGACACTCTGAAACGTAACATAAACAAGACCTTCCTGAAAAGAACGAATCTGGACGATGAACTCACCGGACAGGCCACCATCGTGTTCGGCGCCCTGCGGCACTACATCAAGGCGGCTCTCGATGAAGACATTAAAACACTGAATAAGGAAGGCGGGGAACAGGCTTTCATTCAGGTTCTCGAATGTGAAGAGCCAC
>JAGCVR010000183.1 GCA_017962285.1 Muribaculaceae bacterium
TCACTCACGCCATAGCCGAGAGGCTTTTCGCCTTCGGTGTTTCCGCCAGTGATACGTCCGGCGAAGGTGACGAGCGTGTTGTCGAAGAAGTCGAGGTTTGTCTCTTCAAGGAACTCGTAGGTGGCATCTTCCTGCGGCGGATAGCGTCCGGCATTCACGAATGTGTGTCCTTCGCGGCGCGCTTCAATGTAGTGGTTGCCTATGGGCACCGATATCTCATACTCGCCGTTCTTGTCGCTCATGATGAGCTTGTCGTTCTTGTTGCATGGAGAACCATCGACATAGAAGCTTACGCTGTCCACCGGTATGGTGGTGCCGGAGTAGCGGATTGTGCCGCGCACACGGAAACTCGACACGTCGGTGAAATCAACGTTGTTGATGGTCATTGCCGATGTGCTGACAAATGCCGAGCGGCTTGTCGGGTTGAAGTCATGCACGCCCTTTGTGGGAATGACGCTGTATCGTGTGCCGCTGCCTGTGAATGGGATGCCGCGCACCTCATATTCACCCTTGCTGTTGGTGACGCCATAGTAAGCGAGCTGCTCACCGCTTGGGGTGATGGTGGACGGGCGCGTGTTCTTGCCCAGTATCGGGTCATTACCGTTGCGCACGCCGTCGGTCATTGATTTGTCGAAAGCATATTCCTCCAGACCTTCGTCGAACGACCAGTAGAGTTGCAGGCCGTTTTCGCGCCCGCTGAGGATTCGGTTGTAGTTGTTGGCAATCTCCTTGTCGGAGAGGGCGCGGTTCCACACGCGAACCTCGTCGGCATAGCCTATGTAAGTGTTGTCCTTAGACCCTATTTTAGTGAAGAAACGCACATTTGCGCTTTTGGCTTCGGGAATTTCGTCAGTGTTGAACTTGAAATTTGTGGATTCCTTGATTACATGGGGATTGGTGCTGTTGCCGTTAATGATGCAGTTGATTGATCCGTCTCCATTGTTGCGGATTGTGACATGGGAGAACTGGTTGGCTGGAATCACTTCTGGCAGGTCATCGATTGTGTCGGTGAACCATTTGTCGGTACCCGTCAGGTGCATTGCCAGCACATACCCGTTCGTGCCGTTTTGGTCGTATTTGTTGAGGTAGAGGCCATATCCGGAAGAATTGCTGTCGCTTGAATATCCGTCGTAGTTGTCGATAGTGAAAAGACCCAGCCACTGATGGTTGGCTTCAGGGTTAATCCACATCTGGATGGTGAAAGGTTTGTTGAGAGGGAAAATGTCGTTGGCAGTCTTGGTGTCGGTGCGCCATGTCAGACCAGCACCATCCTCAAGGATATGCCGGCTGAAGAATGGCGCGCGTGCAGTTTCGTCGCTTTCACGGCTCAGGTCAATACGCACATCTTCCACGGCGGTACCGGTCTCGAACTGCACACGTCCGCTCACCACGCCAGTGGCTTGCCCGAAGCCCACTTCGGTGAGAGCGTTGTTTACTATGCGTCCTGAACCGTCACAGTCGGGTCCGTAAGCCGAGACACGGTATTCGTAGTAGCGCCCGGGTTCAACGGCATTGTCGGTGTAACTGTAGGTGGAACCCGTGCCCTCCACCTGATGTATGATGCGCCAGGTGTCGCTGCCGATATAGCGGCGCTGAACTTCGAACAGAGTGGGTGTGGTGCCCACCTGACGTCCGCTCCACCGCACCACCACACTGTTGCCGTTGGTGCCTTTCGACGCATCCATGTTGGCTACCATGGTGCCGCTGAGCACATGTGCACTTACGGTGTCGCTGAAGAGTTGAACTCTGTTGCCGGCGAGGTCGAGTTGAACGAAGTATCCATAGACTTCGCAACTCGACTCTGGATTCTCATCGGTGAACGATGCTTTGCCAGCACTGCGTGTTGAGTTCACTTCGATATAGTTTCTCCTGATTGTTCCACCCGGGTCAATCCTGTGCACCTTGAAAGTGATGTCGGAGTCGGAGTTTGGGATGTTTCCGAATTCCCAGTCGAATTTAATGTTGTCAACCACGCTGGTGTCCTGCACCAGATGCATGGGCACCACAGGCATTGATGAAATGTTCACTTCGCTGGCGGTAACCACGGTGAGCGGTTCGGGATTGGACGGGATTTCCACATCGCCCCAGGATTTCTTCTGCTGGAACACCTCGTAGCGGTAGTAACTTCCGTATTCAAGGCCTCGTGAGGTGTTGTCGATGAAGAAATCGGAGGTTGACGTTCCCACAATCTCACGGTTGTTGCGATACGACCCGTTCTCGTCGAGGAGAGTCCGGTAGATCTGATAGTCGCCTTCCTTGCGCACCGCATCTCCAGGGTTGTTCCACTGGAGCCGCATCTCTCCTGTAACCTGGTTGAACGAGGCATTCAGGTCAAGCGGGTCGTTGTTGAATCGTTTTGAGGTCTTTTCGTTCTCGTTGAGGTTTTGCGACACGCTACGGCCATTGTATTGGAACGAAGTAGTGGTGTTGCGTGTTACCTCAATGTTGAAACTCCTGTCGGTGGGAACGTTCACTTCGAGCGAGCCTGTGCCTCTGCCCGAAGCCTTGAAAGAGCCGTTTGAAAGGGTCTTCCCATCTGCAACCACCGCCACGTTGTAGTTGGCTGCATAGTTGAAACTGCTCACGCCGTTGCCTATGCTCGACGGCAGGAAACTGTTGTCAGCAGAAAGCTTCACCTTGTTTGGTGCAATCCATTCCATCGAGGGTTCTTTCGCTTGCGAAATGTCCATTGTGATGCCGCGCAGGTAGCGGGCATGAATCTGCAGGTCGTAGTCGCAGTGCCAGAAGTTGCTCTGATGATAATAAGTCTCGTTTTCAATCTGAATGGCTACTACATTTTTCAGTCCTGTCTCGTTGGGCGTATAGCGGAACGAAGCCCATTCGCCGTCGAGTGTGAAGTCGCCTATGACACCGTAGGTAAAGTCGGTCTGGTTCCAGTTTGAGCCACCTTTCGCCCAGCTTGCAATGTGGCGAAGAGCGCCGCCGTGCACCATCACATAGATGTCCTGAGAGCTGCCGTTGTATTTGAAGTCTTTGCTCTGCTTGTGGTGATAGCGGAATCTGATGTTGATTGTGGGATACTGAGTGCTGATTTTTCCGTCATGCTCACTCTGGAAGCCGCGGAAACTCTGCATGGCACCGTCTTCCCCGTCGCCCGTGAGCCATGAATAACTCTTGCTCTTGCTTGTGTAGGAGACATAGACATTGCACCAGTAATTGCCGCCGCCGTCGTCGCTGAAGTCGCCGGATATTGCCACAGCATCCTGTGGAATGCAGATTATAACCGCCAGCACAGCCAGCAGCCTGAATAACGCGTATTTAAAACATCGTTCCATTGCTATCACTGTTTTTATCGTATTTGTTATTTTGTTACGGCATAGCCGAAACCTTTGATTTTATTCCACTCGCCGCGTGTGAAGTCGGGGACTTCCACAGGTATGGAGCCGTTCTCGAGGCTTATGCGTGAAAGCTCGCCGAGACACGACCATTCCACCCCGTCGTAGACGTCTTCGTCGAGAGGCAGACCATTGTGCAGGCAATAAATAAGCCTGTAATCCATGATGTAGTCCATTCCGCCGTGACCGCCTACTTTGCGGGCTTTTGCCTCAATATCCTTGAATATCTGCGGCAGATATGCTTCGCGGATTTTTTCCATGAGTTCCGAATTGACAAATGTCTCGGAATCGGTGATACTGCCGGCTTCGGGGATTTTCGCCACCAGCCGGTTGCCGTTCCTGAAGGCGTAGCCTTCGATGGGGTATTTGTTTGCGAAGCCCTCAGTGCCGGTAAGCTGATACATCCGGGAGTAGGGTCGTTCGGCATAGACGTTGTGTTGAATTTCGAGCAATTTCTCTCGCTCGGTGCGGATGAGAGTGATTGTGTGGTCGCCGTTGGCAAAGGATTTCGCTCCCATATTCTTTCGTGCGGCGGCTATCCCGTTGAACGATTTGGTGTCCACTGAGACAAGAGTCTTCATGCGGTCGCCGCGGTGAATGTTGAGCAACTGGCAAGCGGGTCCCATTCCGTGAGTGGGATACACGTCGCCGCGGTTAGCCTGGTTGAACAGCAGGCGCCAGTTGTCCTGATATTCATTCCAGAAGGAATTGAGGTTGTGGATATATGAACCTTCCACATGGACCAAGTCGCCAAACAGACCCTGCTGAGCCATGTTCAGGGTGGTCATCTCAAAGAAGTCGTAGCAGCAGTTCTCAAGCATCATGCAGTGCCGTTGTGTACGTTCGGCGGTGTTGACCAGATCCCAGCAATCCTTGATCGTGGTGGCGATGGGAACTTCGCAAGCCACATGCTTGCCGTGCTCCATGGCATAGACCGACATGGGAACATGAGTGAGCCAGTCGGTACAGATGTAAACGAGGTCAATGTCGGGGCGCCGGCAAAGATCTTTCCACCCGTCTTCACCGCTGTATTCGGCAGCGCGGTGGCGGTTGTTCTTTTCAAGAATCTGCTGCATGGGTTCAAGTTTCTGCGGGTATTTGTCGCACAGAGCCACCACCTCAATCCCGTCGATGAACATAAAGCGTTCCACCGCCCATGCACCTCGCATTCCGAGTCCCACAAAGCCGATGCGCACCGTCTTGATGGGATCGACAGCGAGTCGTAATGCCGATTTCTGTCCCTTTTCTCTTTTCGGAGTCTCGAGAACGGCGGTGTTGTTCTTGATTTTATATGGCACCGAAGCCTCATATTTATTTGCGCCCGATGCTGATGGCGCAATCATCATAATTATGAGCAGAAGTGTCAGGAATTTCTCTTTCATTAGTGTGAATTTTTATAGTTTAAGTCAGGTATAATCTACTGAATGGTGAAAGGGTACTCCACCTGCCACAGGAACAGCGCGTTTGCCGGCATCGATTCGCCTGCCATGCAACGGTCCTTCTGCTCTATTATGTGGCAGAAGTCGTCCACTGTGATTTTGCCCCGCCCCACGTCCACAAGAGTTCCCACAATGGCGCGAACCATGTTTCTCAGGAAACGGTCGGCTGAGATGGTGAACACCATCTGCTCGCCTTCCTTCGCCCACTGCGCGTGGCTGATGTGGCAGATGTTGGTCGCCACGTCGGTGTGGAGTTTCGAGAAAGAAGTGAAATCGGAGTAGTGGAGAAGGTGTGCCGCAGCGATATTCATTGCTTCGAAATCGAGTTTTCCGTGATACTGCCAGCTCAGAGGGTAGAGAAAGGGTGATTTCTCGCTGTGGGTGAAATATTTGTAGGTGCGTTTCGTGGCGCTGAAGCGTGCATGTGCATCGTCGGTCACCGGAAAGACGGAATAAACCGCCACGTCGCGTCCCACAAGTCCGTTAAGGCTGCGGATGAGCAGGGAAATGTCGGCAATGGGTTCTGCCACGTCGAAGTGTGCCACCATCATCGCCGCGTTTACGCCGGTATCGGTCCTGCCAGCACCGGTTACGGGCGTTTCTTTGCGAAGCACGGTGCAGAGCGCTTCTTCCAGCACTTGCTGCACCGAGATCTGACGGGGCTGAATCTGCCACCCGTGAAATCCCTCACCCCTGTATGCCAAACGAATGAAGTATCGCATTATAAAGTCAGGATTCGCCGATCATTTTCTTTGATTTTTCCAGATAGGTGTAACCGTAGAGGCCGGAGCGGTAGTTCCGCACAAATTCGTTCCCTTCGTCGCTGGTTATTTTTCCGGTCCGGATTGATTCCGACACCCACGATTCCACATTCCGCACCAGTTCCTTGGCGCTGAACTGAACATAGTCGAGCACTTCAGCCACTGTCTCTCCGTCGATGACCTGGTCTATTTCGTAATGGTCCTTATACACGTCGATATGTACGGCATTGGTGTCGCCGAACAGGTTGTGAAGGTCTCCGAGAATCTCCTGGTATGCTCCCACGAGGAACACGCCGAGATAGTAGCGTTCACCGTCTTTGAGGCGGTGTACCGGCAGCGAGGGCGAGAAACCCTGCTGCGATATGAAATTGGCTATCTTCCCGTCGCTGTCGCAGGTGATGTCCTGAATGGTCGCCA
>JAGCVR010000184.1 GCA_017962285.1 Muribaculaceae bacterium
CCCTGGCAAACTCCCTGGACAAGTGAAGCCTAACAACATCCGGCACACCCACTTCTCTCGTAATCCGAAAATAGCAGCCTTCCTCAAAGCATATCACTGTGTTAAGGAGTTTGGCGAGGGCTTTGATCGTATCTGCCGTGAGCAAGAGGCTAATGGTGCAAATGTCCCATCCTTCAGAACTGACGAGTTCATCCTGAAGATCACCGTGCCAAAGGTAGCAGAAAAGGTGACTGTAAACGTCACATAAAAGGTGAATGCCACAGAAAACGTCATAGATGCGTTACAGAAAACGTCACAGAAAACGTCACAGAAAATTATAGAATTGATAAAGGAGGATCCTTATATTTCAACCTCTAAAATGGCTGAAATCATAGGTGTTGACAGGAGAAACATTGCAAGAAACATCAAGCAGCTACAAGAGCAAGGTATCGTTCGTCGAGTAGGTCCCGACAAGGGCGGTTTCTGGGAAATCATCAGTTAATGCTTTGATAGAAGATCACAATGGAAAAATCGGAGCATGCTGTTACACTTGGGGCGAAAAGCGGGCCATCGACAGCAAAAAACGGACTATGCTGTTACACTTTGGCCGCTCCAAGCTAATAGTTGATAGAAAAGTTGACAGAACAGTTATCAGGACTCTCTATATCTCTCCGAATAGAGGGTAGAAAAGTTGTGTTAATTTGAGAAACATTGAAAACAGTTTAATCGGATTGAATGAAGTTGAAATGGTTGGGGTGTTTGTTGTGGCCTTGGTGGGGAAAGATGAGAAATGGGGAGGAAATGTGTGGGGAAAAGAACAATTTTTGCAAGAATCTTTGCAGATGTGGGGAAAATGTGGGGAAAACTGAGAAATAGAAAATCGCTAAAGTCTTTAATTTCAAGACTTTAGCGATTGTTTTCGAGTCAAACTCGTACCCAGAGCCGGGGTCGAACCGGCACGGGTTGCCCCACTGGTGTTTGAGACCAGCGCGTCTACCGATTCCGCCATCTGGGCTCGAAAGCGGTGCAAAGTTAGGAAAAAATGTTTTAAGTTACAAGATTTTAGCGAACTTGTTTGGGGTGTGGTTATGTAATTGATTTATAATGAGGCTGATAGTATGTATTGCCTTTTGCCATTCGGTAATAATGATGCTGATTAGGTGCGTGGTGGAAAACTGTATCAAAAGCCACAAACAACGGAAGAATCTGAATTGGTGGATGGGTGAAAAAGGAACCGCGAACTACGCGAACCACCGCGAAAACTCCTTTAATTTTTGAGATCAATTTTCGAGAAATTTCCGCCGCCATGGGCGGTGCCTAAACACAAGAAACTCAAGTGACACAGCCGCACATCTCCGAAGTGCGAGGCACAGCGGCAGGTACTCCGACCTGCCCGAATTTTCGAAGTCGTTTTCAGCAAATGGTCACTCGCAGGGTATGAAGAGAGTGCCATAACGAGGTAGTCGCCTCCGGCTGAAGGGTATTGCAAAACTGGCGAATTGGTTTTCTTTAGATGGAGTCAGGTGTATCTCGCCTGGCAGGGTGGAGCAAGTACACTCCATTCTTTCTTCTGTCACCCTTTCAGGGGTTCGCCCAGTTATCGTCTTCGTAACGGGGGTTACACCCCCGCCTGTGTTCTGACAGGGCTTCGCCCTTTCGCGCCTCCTACCTAGGCTTTCGCGTGGATATCGTGAAAAATAAAAAGACAGGGGAATTTCGCTCAAACTCAACCCTGCCTTAATAATTGCAAATAAAAAGAGTAAATGAAGTTATTTCTTAGATTCTATATTGTTTGTGTCTGTCATAGTGTGGGAATAATCAGCTGCTTGGCAGAACCTGTCTCGTCGGTATAGTTCAGCAGCAGATTGTCTTTTCCTGTGAGTCGCGGGTTCATGTCATCGGGAATGATGAATGAGATAAACGTGATCCATTCGGCATTCTCGTCGGGTCCCTGGGTGCGGTCGTGCTTGAGGTCGAATACCGCGTTCACCGAACTTTCGTTCTGTGCTTCCTGGTTAAAGAGGAGATTAAGCTTGCTCACTGCGGTGCCTTTTATGGTGAGGACCAAATCGAGGTATTTCCCGTCGGAGCTGACGTTATATGTGTTTATAGCCAGAGGGTCGTTGCCATAATAATCTGCATCGGCAAAGGTGCTTACTGGTTTCACATCTTCGGTGGGGATGTTGCGCACAGCCACCAGGGTTATTTCCTTGTCTTTGTTCATGTCTTTGTCGGCCGCCTCAAAAACGAGATATGCGCGGCAACCCTCGAGAGGAGTGCCATAGGCATCCTGCGGGGTGTATTGCTCCTTAATGGGGCTGTCGGCAGGCGTATATGTGAATCCGTTATAGTCGAACCAATATTTCACGACTTCTCCCGAAGATGTACGTTGCGCGCAAATGGTGGCAAAGCACTCGTATTTCTCGTTGCCGTCGTCAAGGAGTTTCCGATAATAATCGTAGTCGGAATCATTGTTCAGGCACGATGAGAAAACCGTGGCAAGGAACAGACCTATTAATGAACAGATTAATTCTTTTCTCATTTTATTTTTCTTTTTCATTAGTTAAACACTTCTTTACTGAAAATACTGCATCGGCCGACCGATTTTGTTTAAACCTGAATCGGTCATTAGGCCGATTCGGGTTAAAAATTTATATTGAGTCCTATCTGCAGGTTCAGATTGATGGGATGTTCGGTGCGGATGGTGGTCAGAGGGAAGTCGGTCATGTAGTGCGAGATCTTGGGCTCCACATAAAATCCCACCTTCCGGCTCACGTTATACTGCAGTCCGGCGATTCCGTGCACCGACCACTGCACGCGGTTTGCCTCCACTTTCTCATCGCCGAATTTCGCCGAAATGCATTTTTCTCCCTGGAACTCGGCACCCACATAGGCTGAGAAATTGTTCTTGTGCCAGAAGCGCCATTTCACGTTCACCGGTATCCCGATGAATTGCACACGTTGTGTGAAAGATTCCTCATCGATGTTTCCGCTCGGGGTGACATTGCTGATAAGCAGGCTGTAGTTAAGCCCTGCTCCCACTATGATGTTCCGAGCCACTTCTTTTCCCACCACCACGCCAAAGTTAAGGGGAATCTTGTGGCTGTAGTTGTACTTCACCAGACGGGGAGCGGCATAAGCCACACCGCCTTTTGTGGAAACAAGTGTGGGTCTTACGGCTCTGAACTCGCCATGGCTGTCGGCCATAATCACGCCGCTGCCATAGGCGCTTATCGTATAGTTGCCCGGTGCACTCTTCTTCAGGGTGCTGATGTCGATTTTCGGCAAAGTCTTGTTTTGGCCGGGCTTGGCATCGGTAACGGCAACAGAGGTGTTGTTTTCTTCACTTGCGGGAGGATTTGCCGTGAGACTCGCCTGTTCCGTCAGTTCTTCTTTTATGGCAGACTGTTCTCCGCCATAGGTGGCAACGAAGTCGTTTCCATTGCTTTCAGTCTCATCTGTCACACTGGCAAAATCGAGCGGCAATGAAGCCGAATGGGATTTCTGCAGTAAGCTGGCTGCGGTGGGAATTATACTCTCGTTGGCTGGCTCGGTCTCGGTTTTTGCCATTATGTCGGTCTTGACTGGCGGGCGGGAATCTGTGGTTTTTTCGGTTTGGCTGATTCCAGCAGCGGTTTCGGGGGTATCCACATTCAAATCCGAACTCCAGAAAGCAATTGCCGCCACCAAGCCGGTGATTGCCGCTGCCGCACCCCACCATCTGCGCCTTGTGGATGTGCCGAACATATGAGTGGCACGTTTGCGCTTGTCCAACTCATGCTCTATGCCGTCCCACACTCCCTGAGGCACAGGCTTTTCCGCGTCTTTTAGTCTTTCCCCTATGGCGCTTAGCAATTTATCTGATTGTTCCATCATTCTTGCTTTTCAAAAAATCTTTAATCTGCTTTGCGAGAAGCGATTTGGCGCGTGAAAGTTGTGAAGATGAACTCCGCTCGTTAATCCCGAGCATCCGGGCTATTTGCCTGTGGCTGTAACCTTCCACGCAGAACAGGTTGAATACCGTGCGGTAGCCTACCGGCAGGCGCTCAATCATCGTCAGCAGCTGCTCATGCGAAATCGCCGCCAAATCTTCATCATCGGGGTCGTAACGTTCGTCGCCTATCTGAACATCGTCGATTGAGTCGGTCATTTGCAGCTGCACGCGATTGTCTCTTAGGTAATTGAGCGACTTGTTCACTGCAATCTGTTCGCACCAGGAGCGAAGCGAGCCCGGACCTTTCCACCTGAAACTGCCAATCTTTTCAAACACGCTTATGAATGCCTCTTGCATCACATCTTTTGCCGCTTCATCATCGGCAAGATAACGGGAGACGATGGCATAGAGCCTCGGCGAAAACGCATCGAACAACTGTCGCTGCGCCATTCGCTCGCCATTCTGGCACTTTTCCACGATTAGTTTCTCATCTATCATCTTGCCGAGCGAGTGCATTTAAATAACACCGCAAATGCAAAAATACTGCATTATGAAAAAATAAAAAACAATACGCAAGATTTCTTTCACACTTCTTATTGAAACTTCCACCGATTTGAGTTCAATAATGATTTTTGGGTAAATCGGAACAATTTGACAAAAATATATTATCTTTGCAAATATGAATTGGCTCAACACTATCAGTGAATGGATTATTGCCGCGAGTGATTTTATCTGTGGCTACCCCGAATTTTTCCTCCTTATAGGAGGCGGATTGTTCTTGTTCGTCTATTC
>JAGCVR010000185.1 GCA_017962285.1 Muribaculaceae bacterium
CATGCCATTTAAGACCGATAACAATTAAAACAGGAGAAAGAGAATATGGCAAAAGAATCAATGAAAGCCCGTGAGGTGAAGAGAGCCCGTCTGGTTGCCAAGTATGCTGCAAAGCGTGCCGAACTGAAGAAGGCTGGTGACTATGAGGCACTTCAGGCTCTTCCACACAACGCATCGCCTGTGAGGCTGCACAATCGTTGCAAGATGAGCGGCCGTCCCAAGGGATATATGCGTCAGTTCGGTATTTCCCGTATCGATTTCCGCGAGATGGCTTCTCAAGGTCTGATTCCGGGAGTGAAGAAAGCGAGCTGGTAAGAAACCTTACGAAAAGAAAAACAGAGATTAAAAACGGAAGTATTAAATATTGTTTGGACGCATAGATGCAGAGAAGAAATCTGAGGATATAAACGTCTGAATCAATTTAAACAAAGTGAAATAATGACTGATCCAATTGCAGATTATTTAACAAGATTGAGGAATGCGATCAAGGCCGGACACCGCGTCGTTGAAATCCCTTCTTCGAAATTGAAAAAAGAGATCACAAAGATTCTCTTTGAGCAGGGTTACATTCTTAATTACAAGTTTGTGGACGGAAATCCATGCGGCATGATTAAGATAGCTCTCAAGTATGATAGCGTTGACAACGTGAGCGCTATTAAGTGTCTTACCCGCGTGTCTCGTCCAGGCTTGCGCCAGTATGCAGGCTACAAGGACATGCCGCGCGTGCTTAACGGACTGGGAATTGCCATTCTGTCCACATCGAAAGGCGTTATGACCAACAAGGCAGCCGAGGCGATGAAGATAGGTGGTGAAGTATTGTGTTACGTTTATTAATGAGGAGGAAAGATTATGTCAAGAATAGGAAAATTGCCAATCGTGATACCTCAGGGTGTGGACGTAAAGATTGAGGACAACGTGATAACAGTGAAAGGTCCCAAGGGCGAACTCAAGCAGAGTCTGAATCCTGCCATAGGAGTTGCCATTGAGGATGGAGAGATAAAGGTTACACGTCCCGACGACGAGCGCGAATCGCGTGCTCAGCATGGATTGTATCGTGCGCTTATTCACAACATGGTTGTGGGTGTAAGCACAGGATTCAAGAAGGAACTTGAGATCGTGGGTGTGGGATACCGTGCCACAAACAAGGGCAAAGACGTTTTGGAACTTGCTCTGGGTTATTCTCACGTGATATATATGAAGATGCCGCCTGAAGTTACAGTTGAGGCAAAGACAGAGCGTAACAAGAATCCGCTTATCACCCTTGAGAGCGCCGACAAGCAGCTTCTGGGCCAGATATGCGCGAAGATTCGTTCATTCCGTAAGCCGGAGCCTTACAAGGGCAAGGGCGTGAAGTTTGTTGGCGAGGTTATTCGCCGTAAATCAGGAAAATCGGCTGCAGCCAAGTAATAGAAAGGAAGAGATATGGTATCTAAAATTGAAAGACGAAATAAGATTAAGAGGCGCATACGTGGCCGCATAAGCGGTACGGTGGAGCGTCCCCGTTTGTGCGTATTCCGCAGTAATAAGCAGATTTATGCCCAGCTTATCGACGATGTAGCAGGACACACACTTGTGGCAGCATCGAGCAGAGGTATTACTGGAGGAACGAAGAGTGAAATTGCCGCTAAAGTTGGCGAGCTTGTTGCTAAGAAAGCTATTGAAGCCGGAATTGAGACTGTTGTGTTCGACCGTAACGGATTCCTGTTCCATGGCAGAGTTAAGTCGTTGGCAGATGGTGCTCGTAAGGGCGGTCTTAAATTTTAATTGAGATATGGTTAAGAAGAATAACAGAGTAAAGACCACGGGCGATATTGAATTGCAGGATCGCCTGGTAGCAATAAACCGCACCACAAAGGTGACCAAGGGAGGTCGCACGTTTACGTTTGCAGCCATAGTGGTTGTTGGTGACGGAAACGGCATCATCGGTTATGGCCTGGGAAAGGCAAATGAAGTGACAACGGCAATTCAGAAGGGTACCGACAGTGCAAAGAAGAACCTGATAAGAGTTCCCGTGCACAATGGTACAATTCCTCACGAGCAAGAAGCCAAGTACGGCGGTTCTCGCGTTTACCTCAAGCCCGCCACTGCCGGTACGGGAGTGAAGGCCGGAGGTGCCATGCGTGCCGTTCTTGAGAGCGTTGGTATCACCGACGTGATTTGTAAGTCGAAAGGTTCGTCGAACCCTCACAATCTTGTGAAGGCCACGATTGCCGCATTGGATGAGATGCGCGACCCCAAGACTATAGCCCACTATCGTGGAATCAGTGTTGAAAAAGTGTTTAAGGGATAATTAAATGTGACTTTTACTATGGCTAAGATAATTATTAAACAGGTTAAGAGCCGCATAAATCGTCCGGCTAAACAGAAAAAGACTTTGGATGCACTTGGTCTGAGAAAATTGAATCAGGAGGTAGAGCATGAAGCAAGTGCTCAAATCCTTGGAATGGTTAACGCAGTCCGCCACCTTGTTGAGGTGCGCGAGGCATAATGAAGGAAGGAGATAATATGGAATTAAGTAATTTGCAACCTGCAGTTGGTTCTAACAAGAAGAAACGTCGCATTGGCCGTGGCCCGGGTTCAGGCAAGGGCGGAACGTCCACACGCGGACACAAGGGAGCTAAGTCTCGTTCTGGATATAGCAAGAAAGTTGGTTTCGAAGGTGGCCAGATGCCGTTGCAGCGCCGTCTTCCAAAGGGTGGATTCAAGAATTTCAACCGCGTGGAATACAAGGCCATCAACGTGTCTCTGCTTGAGGAACTTGCTAATAACAAAGGTCTTGAGGCAATCACAGTGCAGGATTTGATTTCTGCAGGATTTCTGCACAAGCGTCAGCTCGTGAAGGTGCTTGGAAACGGTGCATTGAGCAGGAAGCTCGATGTTGAGGCACACGCCTTCTCGAAGAAAGCAGAGGAAATCATTACTCAAGCCGGAGGTTCAATTAAAAAACTTTAATTACCGCGATGAGATTGATAGAGACAATAAAGAATATTTGGAAGATTGATGACCTGCGTCGTCGCCTCACCATCACATTCCTGTTCATCCTTATTTACAGGTTTGGATGTCATGTGGTGCTGCCGGGAATTAACCCTGCCGACCTCGACGCGTTGCGTCGGTTCACCGACAGTGGTCTGATTCAGCTCCTCGACATGTTCTCGGGAGGTGCATTCTCGCAGGCATCAATATTTGCGTTGGGAATTATGCCATACATCACCGCTTCGATTGTGATTCAGCTGCTGGGCATGATATTGCCTCAGTTCCAGAAGATGCAGCGCGAGGGTGAGAGTGGCCGTATGAAACTGAACCAGTACACCCGCTACCTCACGGTGCTGATTCTGCTTGTGCAGGCTCCCGCCTATCTGGTTAACCTTCGTTATCAGGTGGCAGCCGCCGGCGGTGCAACGAATTTCGGTGTGTGGAACATGTTCTTCCTGACAATAGTCCTTACAGCCGGTGCCATGTTTATCATGTGGCTCGGTGAAAAGATAACCGACAAGGGAATCGGCAATGGTATTTCAATCATCATCATGGTTGGTATCATGGCCCGTCTCCCGGGAGCTCTCATGCAGGAATTCACCTCACGTCTTTCGACGGCCCAGGGTGGTCTTGTGATGTTCCTGATAGAAATCATCCTGTTGTTTGCCGTTACGGCAGGCGCAGTTCTTCTGGTTCAGGGAACACGCAAAGTGCCCGTGCAGTATGCCAAGCGTATTGTAGGTAACCGTCAGTACGGAGGTGCCCGTCAGTACATACCTCTGAAGGTGAATGCAGCCAATGTGATGCCTATCATCTTTGCCCAGGCATTGATGTTCATCCCCATCACACTTGCAGGATTCCGTGCGAACCAGGATGGTTTCGTGGGAACCATGGCACGCACTTTCAGCGACATGAACGGATTCTGGTACAATGCCGTTTATTTCCTGATGATTCTTGCGTTCACGTATTTCTACACAGCTATCACAGTCCGTCCGAACGACATGGCGGAGCAGATGAAGAAGAACAGCGGTTTCATCCCCGGAATCAAGCCGGGCAAGAAGACTGCCGTGTATTTGGATTCCATCATGTCGCGCATCACGCTGCCAGGTTCCATTTTCCTGGGCATCGTGGCTATTCTGCCGGCATTTGCCCGCTACTTCGGCGTGAATCAGAGTTTTGCCCAGTTCTTTGGCGGCACATCGTTGCTGATTATCGTGGGTGTTGTACTCGACACCTTGCAGCAGATTGAGGCCAAGCTCATGGAGCACCACTACGATTCGCTCATGAAAGGCGGCAAAGTGAAAGGCCGCAGCATGTAATGTGGTAAGTGAGATTATTACTAACGCTAAACACGAGTTTGTAACAAACAGAATCAACAGATAACCGAAGGATGATTTATCTTAAGACAGATGAAGAAATAGAGCTTCTGCGCGATGCCAACCAGGTGGTTGCCCGCACCCTCGCCGAAGTGGCGAAGTTGGTGGCGCCCGGTGTGACCACTCGCAAGCTCGACACCGTTGCTGAGGACTACATCCGTTCTCAGGGCTGCGTGCCGGGTTTCAAGGGGCTCTATGGATATCCTTCCACGCTGTGCATCTCTGTGAATGAAACCGTGGTTCACGGAATTCCCGGCAGCTACGTGCTGCGTGAGGGAGATATCGTGTCGGTTGACTGTGGCGCGGTGAATGCGGCCGGCTTCAACGGCGATTCCACCTACACCTTTATGGTGGGCGAGGTGGATGAGGACGTGAAACGCCTGCTGCGCACCACCAATGAATCGCTCTACGAAGGAATAAAGCGCGCTGTGCCGGGAAACAGAATCGGCGATATCAGCAACGCCATTCAGGAGTACTGCGAGCGTCGCGGCTACTCGGTGGTTCGCGAGCTGACCGGTCACGGAGTGGGGCGCAAGCTTCACGAAGACCCCGAAGTTCCCAACTATGGCCGCCGCGGAACCGGCGCGATGATAAAGAACGGAATGTGCATCGCCATTGAACCTATGATAAACATGGGCAGCAAGAACGTGGTGATGGAGGATGGCGGCTGGAATGTGCGCACGCGCGACCGCAAGCCGTCGGCTCATTTCGAGCACTCAATCGCTGTTCACGATGACCGCGCCGACATCCTGTCGAGCTTCGATTACATAGCCGAAGTGCTCGGCGACCGATTCATTTAACGGAGAGAAAAAAGAAGAGTTGTTATAAATTTCGAAAACAAAAGGAGAATTAGTAATTATGTCAAAGCAAGCTGCAATAGAGCAAGACGGAACGATAGTGGAGGCATTATCGAATGCGATGTTCCGGGTGGAGCTGGAGAATGGTCATGAGATCACGGCTCACATATCGGGCAAGATGCGCATGCATTATATTAAGATTTTACCCGGCGACAAGGTGAAAGTGGAGATGAGTCCCTATGATCTGTCGAAGGGAAGGATTGCTTTTAGGTACAAATAAAAAAATGATGATAATATGAAAGTAAGAGCATCAATCAAGAAGCGTTCTGCCGACTGCAAGATCGTGCGCAGAAAAGGACGTTTGTATGTTATAAACAAGAAAAATCCTAAATTTAAGTTACGTCAAGGATAATTTTATTAATTTTGCAAAAAATTTAGTTTAGATATATGGCAGTACGAATTGTGGGTGTAGATTTACCCCAAAACAAGCGCGGTGTGATAGCGTTGACCTACATTTACGGAATAGGTCGCAGCAGTGCCGCAACAATTCTTAGCAAAGCAGGTGTGAGCGAAGACACTAAGGTTAAGGATTGGACCGATGCCGAGGCCGCAAAGGTACGTGAGGTAATCGGAGAGAATTACAAAGTGGAAGGTGATTTGCGCAGCGAAGTGCAAATGAATATCAAGCGACTGATGGACATCGGCTGCTATCGTGGTATTCGTCACCGTAACGGACTTCCCGTGCGCGGCCAGAGCACAAAGAACAACGCCCGCACACGCAAGGGACGGAAGAAAACAGTTGCAAACAAGAAGAA
>JAGCVR010000186.1 GCA_017962285.1 Muribaculaceae bacterium
AAGCCGAGAATACTGCTGACGATTGCGCAGAAGTCTTCTTCGGTCTTGTTGGCGGGTGCCACATATTCTGCGGCTTTCCGTTCCGGTTTCGGCAGGGCTTTCTTGTCAACTTTCATGTTTACGGTGAGCGGAATCCTGTCAATCTGCATGATGACGGCCGGCACCATATAGGCGGGTTTCTGGCTCTTCACATATTCGGCGAGCGCATCGGCATCAATCGTTCCGCTGCCAACCACGAACGCTGCCAGATACTTTCCGCCGCTTTCATAGTCATAGGCTTGAACCGTTACATCTTCAATGCCTTCAAATCCACGGATAACAGTCTCCACTTCCTTCGTTTCGATACGGAAGCCGCGAATCTTCACCTGTCCGTCCTTGCGTCCCACAAATTCCACGTCGCCGTTCTGACGGTAGCGGACGATGTCGCCTGTGTGATACATGCGGAACTCGTTGAACGGGCAGTCTTCATAAGCCTCGGCGGTCTTTTCCGGCCGGTTGAGGTAGCCACGGCTTGTCTGTGGTCCCGACAGGCAGTATTCGCCCGCGGCACCCGGCGGCAGGCGGTGGTTGGTCTTGTCAAGGACGTAAGCGTGGATGGTGGGAATCGGCTGACCTATAGGGATGTTGGGTTCCCACTCCTTGATGGGGAATACACTCACGCCACAGCAGTTTTCCGTGGGGCCGTACCCGTTGGCAATCGGGTAGCTTATGGCGGAAGGATCGATAGCCGGACATTTCTCTCCGGCAATTATCAGCAGCCTGAGTGTTTTCTGATTCGGATAGTTCTGTGCGAACTGCACGCCCACCTGGGTTGTGAGCAGCAGGGTTGTGATACCGGCACTGTCGAAGTATGCCGCCAGGCGGCCCAGATCCATACGGTCTTCTTCAGGTACAAGGTTCACGGTGGCACCCACAAGAAGGCTGCAGAACACGTCCGCCATGTTCACATCGAAACTGAACGAGGCGTAGGCGGCAACGATGTCATCCTTGGTGTAGAATGTGTGCCGCATGCCGTGGGCATAAGCCACGATATTGCGGTTTTCGATCTGGCAGCCTTTTGGCGCACCGGTTGACCCCGATGTGTAGAGCATTATGAAAAGACTCTCGGGTGAAGGACCAACGGGTTTCGTGTCGGGTTCGTCCATGGCGTAGAGCTCTCCCACGGTTACGGTCTTGCCCTTGTATTCATCCACCACGTCAACAAGACCGTCGTCGGCTATCAGCAGGCTCACGCCGGCGTCCTTCACCATGAAATTAAGGCGTTCCTTCGGATAGCTCGGGTCGAGCGGCTCATATCCCAAACCAGCCTTGACAGTTGCCAGAGGCAGGATGAATGTCTGCTCATTTCTCGGCAGGATTATGGCGGCAACCTCTTCCTTGAGGTCGGTCTTACCGGTTACCTCACAACCAATCTTGTAAATCTTTGCGGCAAGACTGTCGGTGAGTTCATCAAGCTGTTTATAAGTGTAAGCCTTTTCCTTGAACACCACTGCTGTCTTGTCGGGGTTCTCGGCGACGATTTTCTTGAACCTTGTGGCTACGGAATCGGTCATATCGTAGTCCAGGTCCCAAGGCTTGTTGAAACTGTCGAGCACTTGCCATTGCGTCTCGTCGGTAAGGCTTATCTGCGACACGTTATCGAATGATATCAGTCCTTGGGCGACGTTATTGATACATCTTGCCAGACCTGCCATCATTTCGGCGCTATACATGGATGAATCGTAGTCCACTTTAATGACCGCCTCCTGTTCGCTGCCTTCAATATAAACAGAGACAGGCAGCTTGGCGATATCCAGGGTAAGTGGTTCTATCGCCAGTTTCCCATATCTGGTGCTGTAGTCACTGATTACGCCAATCTGGTAGGTGTATGAAAGGCTGGGATGGAAGTCGTATTTGCTGGCGATACGTGCGAACGGATAGTTCTCGTGCTCGATGGTGTTCGAGAAGTTCTTCGACACTCGGTTCAGGAAGTCGGCAGTCTTTTCATGATGGTCGAGTGTGGTAACGAGAGGAAGGGTGTTTACGAACATACCCATCGTATTCCACACCTTCATGTTGTTTCTGCCATTAGATACGGTCACTATCGACACGGTGTCCTCGCATACATATCTGCCGAATGTGGTGTAGCAAGCGGCAAGATAGACGGCGGCGGGTGTGATGCCATTTTTCAGTGCAAACTCCCTGACAGCCTTAATGTCGGTGGGAACCGACACGCTCTTTTGAGTGTGTGGCAGATGCTCCTTGAACACATCGGGTATGAGTTGCGTCGGCTCTTCAACCTCCGCCATCTGCTGTTCGAAGAATTTTTCGGTTTCGGGAGTTATTTCTTCTTCACTCACGAAATCGTAGTAAGTATAGTCTTCTTTCTTCGGGTCGGTTCCATCGAGGGCCTGCGACAGCTGCGTGATGAAAATGTCAACGGAGGCACCGTCGCTGACAAGATGATGCATGTCTGCCAGCAGTATCAGGTCATCGGTCTTGACAATCTCAAATCTCACGCAAGGACCTTTCTCCAAGTCAAATGGACGGACGAACGTCTTTTTATAATCCTCGAACTCGGCCGCCGACATTTCTCTGACTGGTATTTCAAGAGTGATGTCGTGAATCGGCTCCTGGATGATTTCGTCGTTATCACCAGCCACGAAGCGGCAAAGAATGTAGGGATGGGCATCCACCACCTTGCGCACGGCATTCTCTAATTGCTCTGCACTGATTTCCTTCGGGAATCGGAGGGCATGAGGAATGTTGTACTGAACAGTGTCAGGGTTGGCCTGACACTCGGTGAATACACCTTGTTGGGCAAAGCTGAGACGGCATGACTGCGGTGCTTCAGGACTGTCGATCTTTTTGCTTTCGGGTGCAGTTGAATCAGAAACTTCTTCTGCGGACTCATGGCTGAGCATGGCTGCCAGTATCTCGTTCTCAACAAACTGAATTGTGCCGTTAGAGATGAGCGTACGCGAATTAATCTGTACGTTGAATTGCTTATAAATCAACATGGCAAGCCTTATGCTTGTAATGGAGGTCAGGCCGAAATTGCGGAACGAATCAGTAATTCCGAAATCAGCGGTGCCTATCACTTTGGATACAATCTCCTGAATCATCTTTTCAAGAACGTTCATCGGTGCCTGTGCCACTTGTTGCTGCGACGCAGCCGACTTGACAGGCTTTGGCAGGGCTTTCTTGTTCACCTTCTGGTTCTGGTTCAGCGGAATGGCATCAATCTGCATTGTGACGGCAGGCACCATATAGGGTGGTTTCTGTTCCATGATGAAGTTGTTCATGGCTTCAATGTCCACCTGAGAGTCGCTGACGATATAGGCGGCAATGAACTTGCCTTCGCCATTGTCGTTGTCAAATGCCTGAACCGTGGCATCCTTGATGCCGGGGAACTCGCGAATGATAGCCTCCACTTCCTTCAGCTCGATTCTGAAACCGCGAATCTTCACCTGACCGTCGTGTCGGCCCACGAACTGGATGTTACCGTCGGGCAAGTAACGCACGATATCGCCTGTGCGATACACACGGGCATATTTTTCATCACTGGTGAACGGGTTTGGAATAAACACTTCAGCAGTCTTTTCGGGGCGGTTCAGATAGCCTCGTGACACTTGAGGCCCTGCTGCCCACAGTTCGCCCACTGCTCCTGCGGGAAGACGCTTTCCTTTAGCGTCCACCACATATAGGCGCACATTGTTGAGCGGTTTGCCAATGGGAATGTCCTTCATCTTTCGGTCAACAAGATAATTTGTGATGAAGACGGTACATTCAGTGGGACCATAGGCATTATAGAAATTATATCCTTGCGGCGGAGTCAGCGACGCTAATTTCTCACCACCGCAGCTGAGGTGCATGAGCGAATGGTTCTCGACGCTGGTGGCAAACTGGTATGCCACTTGAGTCGTCATAAACGAGTGGGTGATGTGTTCTATCTCGAAATACTCATTGAGCGCTATAAAATCAAGTCGCAGTTCCTCGGGAACGATGTAAACCGATGCACCACTGATCAATGTGGGATACAAATCCATCATGCATGCGTCGAAACCATAGGAGGCGTATGCTGCCACTCTGTGTTCCGGTCTCAAGTCGTAGTAGCGTTGGTACCAGTAGCAGAATGCCACAAGGTTGGCATGTGTAAGCTGGCAGCCCTTGGGCACACCGGTGGAGCCGCTGGTGTAGAGAAGGATGAACCGTGTATCGGGTTTCGGTTCTTCCGGCATTTTCTCCGGCATGGGCAGCTGCTTCAGGTCTTTGGTCAGCAGAACATCCCCCTGGTATTCATCCACGAGGTCACGCAGCCACTCGTCGGCAATAAGCAATTTCGCATCTGCATCTTTCACCATGAAGTTCAGGCGCTCTTTGGGATAGCTTGGGTCAAGCGGCTGATATGTGCACCCGGCTTTCAGTACGCCGAGTGAGGCAACAGCCATCCACTCACAGCGAGGGATGATGATTGACACGGTATCCTCCAAGCCTAACCCCTTAGAAGAGATATAGCCAGCAATGCGGTCGCTGAGTTCGTCCACTTCGCGGTAGGTGAGTTGCGTGTCCTTATAGACCACAGCCACATTGTCGGGATGGAGTTCCACTTGTTTCTTGAAAAGCGAGACAATGGTCTGTGAGTCGTCATAAGGAGCATCGTTTTGGTTGTAAGAGTCAAGCAGTTTTGTCTGTTCTGCGGAAAGCAGAGTAATACCGGAAAGCAGAGATTCCGGTTGATTTATGAACGCTTTCAGCACGTTGGCAATGGACTCGGTGAGCTGTGCTACCAGCGAGTCGCTGTACTGTCCGTTGTCGTATTCTGTCACGATGCATGGCAGCCCGTCGTGTATCTCTATTCGCACAAGCATACGGAACTTCGGGGCGCCGGCCTCTAAACTTTCCACGCTCACTTCATGCCCGTTCTGCATGTATCGGGTTACCATTCCCAACTGATATGCGAAAGCCAGTTCAGGCGTATAGCCATAGTCGGCGGCAATGCGTGCATAGGGGTATTGCTCGTGGCGCAGGGCTTCGTCGAAGCGTTCGCTGACGTCTTTGATAAAGTTCATTACACTTCCGTCGGACACTTTCGCTGCCAGCGGCAAGGTGTTTACGAACATTCCGAATGTGTTCTGGATGCGGATGTTGGAACGACCGCTTGAAACGGTACTGATGTAGAGTTCGTCGTTACCGGTGAAGCGGGCGAAGACAAACATCGTCGCCGCCAGTGTAAGGTGGGCTGGCGTTACGGGATGTTCGCGGCAGAACTGCTCCACAGCCTCCAGGTCAATGGGACGGAACAATTCCGAAGACTTCTCACATTCATGTGGAGTCGTCAGGTCGGGTGGCAGCTGTGTGGCACCTTCACATTCACCCAGCAGTTTGTCGTAGTAGGCCTTGTGAGCATCAGTGGATTCTTTCTGCTCATCGGCAGCATGATTAAGGTGGGTATAAGTCTCAGCAGGCACGCTTCTGCCCTCCAGCGCATCGCAGAGCTGGACTATGAAAAGATCCAGCGAACTGCCGTCGAACACAAGATGGTGGATGTCAAGAAGCAGGAATACTCCGCTTTGAGTCTTGGCAATCTCCATTCTGCAGAGTGTGTCCTTGTTCAGGTCGAACGGACGCACGAAAGCGCGCTTGTGCTCGTCAAACTGGGCATCGGTAAAACTGAGGATTGGAATGTCTATCTCTGAAGGTATATAGCGCTGCACTATATCATCGCCATCTGCCTCAAAATGAACGGAAATATGCTTGTGGGCATCCAAGACGGTCTGCACGGCTTTACGCAACTGCTCTGCGTCAGTATCGGCAGGGAAGCCCAGCACCCATGGAATATTATACTGGGTGTCGTTGGGATTGTTTATGCAGTCGGCATAGACGCCAGTCTGTGAGAACGAGAGTGGAGCCACGGTAACCTCCTCAATCTTCTCTCCGGCTGTGGCGGCAGAACCGTTGATGACTTCTTCTATCATCAGAACTGTCGCCTCCTTGACCAGATTCTTGGCATCCAGTGCCACGCCATACTGTTTGTAGGTGGCGACAGCAAGCTGGATGGCTGAAATGGAAGTGAGTCCAACATAGCGGAGCGGCGTATCGATGCCGAACTCGGAATTGTGGACAATTTTTCCTATCATCTTCACCAACTCACGCTGGAGATCGTTCTGTGGAGCCTGGCCGGTTTGCTGCTGCAATACACCTG